>JBJOKP010000179.1:0-5731 GCA_046046045.1 Pseudomonadota bacterium
CGCGCGAGCGCCCGGCCTCGTTCGACCTGGCGTGGCAGCCGGCCTGGCATGAGTTGCGCCAGGCGGTCGACATCGCCTATGTCACCGGGGAATGGCCGGCCGAGGGTCGCGACATCAGCCTGCCCAACAGCCGTGGCCCGCGCCAGGAGCTGCGCCTGCGCGTGCGCATGCGCTTCACCCGTCGCAAGGACAAGACGCTGCGCGAGCCGCTCTGCGTGCTCTTCCTGGAAGACCTGCGCAATGTGCAGGCCCGCGCGCGGCAGGAGAAGCTGGCCGCCATGGGCCGGGTCTCGGCCGGCATCGCCCACGAGATCCGCAATCCGCTGGCTGCCATCAGCCAGGCCAATGCCTTGCTGACCGAGGACCTGGAAGACCCGGGCCTGCAGCAGCTCGCCCGCATCGTCTCGGACAACGTCGAGCGCCTGCGCCGCATCGTCGACGACGTGCTGGCCGTGGCCCCGGGCGGCCTGGGCAAGGGCCATGCCGACGCCGCCCCCATCGACCTCCCCCCCCAGATCAAGGCCATCGTGGCCGACTGGCTGGCCCTGCAGCATCCGCCCGCGCCCCTGGGCCTGGTCAAGGTCGAGATCAGCGACGAGGTCGGTCTGCGTTCGGCCTTCGACCCCGAGCACCTGCGCCGCGTGCTCATCAACCTGCTGGACAACGGCTGGCGCCACGGCAGCCGCAGCGCCCAGGCCGTCTGGGTGCAACTGGCCCTGCACGGGGCCGACACCGTGAGCCTGAGCGTGGCCAGCGACGGTGCCCCCATCAGCGCCGAGGTCGAACCGCACCTGTTCGAGCCCTTCTTCTCCACCCGCAGCCGCGGCGCCGGCCTGGGCCTCTACATCTGCCGCGAGCTCTGCGAGCGCAACCGCGCCAGCATCGATTACCAGGCGCGCGGACGCGAGCAGCGCCATCGCAATGCCTTCGTCATCCTCATGCCGCGGGCGGCTGCGGCGCTTGCTCCCCAGCCTGTCGGGGCCGGCGAGCGGGAGCGGCGCCGTGCCTGAGCCTGCTCACCTGCCCTGCCTGCAGGGCTGAGGCGCGGACGCCCTGCCAGCCATGAGCTCCTCGCCCGATCGCCCGCGCCTGCCGGCCCGCACCCCGTCGGCCCGGGTGCTGGTGGTGGATGACGAACCGGACCTGCTCACGGTCTACGAACTCGCCCTCGTGCGCGAGGGGTATGACGTGCACACCGCCGCCTCGGTGCAGGAGGCCAGCGCCACGCTGGCCGGCCAGGGCTACGACGCGGTGATCACCGACCTGCGCCTGCCCGACGGCAGCGGCATCGACCTGCTGCGCCGCCTCGAACAGGCCGGCCGGCCCGAACGTGTCATCGTCATCACCGCCTATGGCTCGCCCGAGACGGCGGTGCAGGCCCTCAAGTCCGGCGCCTATGACTACCTCACCAAACCGGTGGACCTGCGCCAGTTCCGCAACGTGGTGGCCTCGGCCCTGGGGCGCCGCCCGGCCAATGACGCCGGATTCCCGGCCAGTGCCGCCCGTCGCACCCTGGCTGACGACGCGCCAGCCGTCGAGCCGCTGGCGCTGCGGCCCGCACGGGCCGATGCCGGTCTGGCCACTACGCCTGCCCCGGCAGGCAGCCCAGCCGAACCAGCAGCCCTGCGCCGCATGGTGGGCCGCTCGGCCGCCATGCAGCAGGTGCGCGCCCTGGTGCTGAAGGTGGCGCGCAGCATGGCGCCGGTGCTGCTGCAGGGTGAATCGGGCACGGGCAAGGAAGTGGTGGCGCGCGCCATCCACGAGGCCGGTGTGCGCGCCGAAGGGCCCTTCGTGCCGGTCAACTGCGGCGCCATCCCCGAACACCTGCTGGAGGCCGAGTTCTTCGGCTACCGCAAGGGCGCCTTCACCGGCGCCCAGGAGGACCGGCCCGGCTTCTTCCAGGCCGCCCGCGGTGGCACCCTGTTCCTGGACGAGATCGGCGACCTGCCCCTGGCCATGCAGAGCAAGCTGCTGCGTGCGGTCCAGGAGCGCGCCGTGCGCCCGCTGGGTTCCACCACCGAGCAGCCGGTGGATGTGCGACTCGTCAGCGCCACCCATCGCCTGCTGGGCAACGAGGTGATGGCCGGGCGCTTCCGCCAGGATCTCTATTACCGTCTCAACGTGATCGAGATCCGCGTGCCCGCCCTGCGCGAGCGCATGGAGGACCTGCCCCTGCTGTGCGAGGCCCTGGTGGCCCGCCTGGCCAGCGACTCCGGCCTCGCGGTGGCGCCCCAGGTCACGCCGGCCGCCCTGGCCCGCCTGCTCGAGCATGACTTCGCCGGCAATGTGCGTGAACTGGAGAACCTGCTCCACCGCGCCATGGCCTTCAGCGACGGGGCGCACATCGATGTGGCCGATCTCGGGCTGCCGCCGCTGGGCCCCGCCGCGGCCGGCTGGGACGAGGACCTTGCGCCGGACGCCAGCCTGCCCAGGCTGCCCCTGGTGCCCGACATCGAGCTGCCCCTGGATGACCCGCCGCTCACCCTGCTGCCGGTGCCGGCGCAGGCGTTGGTGGCTCGCGGCGCCCTGCCCGCTTCCCGGCCCATGGCCACCGAGGCCGTTGTGCCTGCCGCGACCGAGGCGGCCGTGCCCGATGGCCTGCCGCACGACCTGATGGCCCACCTCGACGAGGTCGAGCGCCGGGTGCTGGTGGCGGCCCTGGAGAAGCATCGCTACAACCGCACCGCCGCCGGCGCCAGCCTGGGCCTGACCCTGCGCCAGATGCGCTATCGCATGGCCCGCCTGGGCATCCAGCCTGGGGGTGGGGACAACCTGACCCTGCCTGGCGACGACGCCGATCTGGGGTCGCCGTGAACCTGGTTTCAGAGTCGACCGGGTCGCCCTCGCCACCCCGTTGGTCGGGCGAGGGGTGGTGGCGGCCGGCCCGGCGGGTGGATAGCCCCAATCACGGCCCGCGGCCGGCGGGCATGGCGATCGACCTGGTGGTGCTGCACTCCATCAGCCTGCCGCCGGGTGAATTCGGCGGCCCGGCCATCGAACAGCTGTTCACCAACCGGCTGGATCCGGCGTCCCACCCCAGCTTCGAGGCGCTGCGCGGGCTGGAGGTCTCGGCCCACTTCCTCGTCCGGCGCGATGGCGAGGTCGTGCAGTTCGTGGCGGTGGAGCGACGCGCCTGGCATGCCGGGCGGTCGAGCTGGCGTGGCCGCCCCGCTTGCAACGATTTTTCAGTTGGAATCGAGGTCGAGGGGCTGGAAGGCGGCCTGTTCGAGCCCGGGCAATACCAGGCCGTGGCCCGCCTGCTGGACGATCTGGCCGCCCGCTGGCCGATCCGCGAGATCACCGGTCACGAACATGTGGCGCCCGGGCGCAAGGCCGACCCGGGACCGGGTTTCGACTGGGTGCGGCTGGCTGCCTTGATCGGCGCGCAAGCGGGTGCTCACCTGCTGGCGGTCTCGCCCTTCGTGCCCCCCGAGCAGGCCTGAGTCGACCGCTGCGTCCGAGGTCGGGACGGTAGTCGGTCACGCCTTTTCAGACCCAGATCAAGCCGGGTTCTCCCCTGCCCTCCATCATTCGGGGGGATGGTCGATAACTGCATCAGATGCAGGTCGTGACGCTACCGGTAGTGGTTGCTGACAGGCCAGGCCCTAGCTATAGTGTCTGCCGTGATGAGTGATCTGACGTCGACCACACCCTCTGCTGTCCCGGCCGCTGGCTGGGGTGCGGGGCAGTTCACGGCAGTCCACTCACATCCGCCTTCGCATTTTCCGACTCATCCGACGACCTGCCACCGCCGACCACGACCGGGCTGCGACCCGACGTTGATGCCAGTCGGCGGCTGAGCCCCCCGCTTCCCGACAACACGTTTTCGTTCCGCAGGTCTGCTGGACCTGGCGGACGCTTGGCCCTGTCCGTCTGGCGGGGAGCCGGCCAGTTTTCATGCCGGCGTCCTGCCCCGTGGCAGGCTGTCAACGCCAACCCGAATCGCCACCCCGACCTGCTGGCGGCCTGTGCACTCTCTGCCAGGCCGCGCTGAATTCCTGGAGCACCATGCAGACCACCACCTCCCCCCTGTCCTCGCCCGCCGCGGCGGCCTATCCCCAGTCCGCCCAGGGCGCGGCCGCGCCGGCCAGCGCGTCGGTCTACGCCGGCTACCAGATCATTCGCCGCAATGGCGCGGTGGTGGTGTTCGAGCCGCACAAGATCGCCGTGGCGCTGATGAAGGCTTTCCTGGCCGTGCATGGCACCCAGGGCGCGGCCTCGGCCAGCGTGCGCGAGACGGTGGACCAGCTGACCGAGGCCGTGGTGCGCGCCCTGCTGCGTTCGCGCCCGGGTGGCGGCAGCTTCCACATCGAGGACGTGCAGGACCAGGTCGAGCTGGGCCTGATGCGCGGCGGCCACCATGACGTGGCGCGTGCCTACGTGCTCTATCGCGAACGGCGTGCCCAGGAGCGTGCCCAGCGCGGCCAGGCCGACGTGTCCTCCGCCAGCCAGGAGCCGGCGCTCACGGTGCTCGACCGCGGCCAGCGCATTCCCTTCGACGGCCCGGCGCTGCAGGCCCTGATCGAATCGGCCTGTGCCGGCCTGGGTGCCGAGGTGGTGGCCACTCCGGTCCTGGCCGAGACCCGCCGCAACCTGTACGACGGCGTGCCCATCGACGAGGTCTACAAGGCCGCCATCCTGGCCGCGCGCACCCTGATCGAGAAGGATCCGTCCTACACCCGCGTCACCGCCCGCCTGCTGATGCACACCATCCGCCGCGAGGTGCTGGGCGAGGAGGTCACCCATGCGCAGATGGCGCAGCGCTACGCCGACTACTTCCCCGGCTTCATCAAGAAGGGCATCGCCGCCGAGCTGCTGGACAGCCGCATGGCCCAGTACGACCTGGCCCGCCTGGGCGCGGCGCTGAAGGCCGATCGCGACCTGAAGTTCGACTACCTCGGCCTGCAGACCCTCTACGACCGCTACTTCCTGCATGTGAAGAAGCAGCGCATCGAACTGCCCCAGGCCTTCTTCATGCGCGTGGCCATGGGCCTGGCGCTGAACGAGATCGACCGCGAAGCCCGCGCCATCGAGTTCTACGAAGTGCTCTCCAGCTTCGACTTCATGTCGAGCACGCCCACCCTGTTCAACAGCGGCACGCAGCGCTCGCAGCTGTCGAGCTGCTACCTCACCACCGTGCCCGACGACCTGGACGGCATCTACGAGGCCATCAAGGACAACGCCCTGCTGAGCAAGTTCGCCGGCGGCCTGGGCAATGACTGGACCCGCGTGCGCGCCCTGGGCAGCCACATCAAGGGCACCAATGGCGAGAGCCAGGGCGTCGTGCCCTTCCTGAAGGTGGTGAACGACACGGCCGTGGCCGTCAACCAGGGCGGCAAGCGCAAGGGCGCCGTCTGCGCCTACCTGGAGAGCTGGCACCTGGACATCGAGGAGTTCCTCGAACTGCGCAAGAACACGGGGGACGACCGCCGTCGCACCCACGACATGAACACGGCCAACTGGATCCCCGACCTGTTCATGCGCCGGGTGATGGAAGGTGGCGACTGGACCCTGTTCTCGCCGGCCAGCTGCCCGGACCTGCACGACAAGTTCGGCACCGAGTTCGAGGCCGCCTACACCCGCTACGAGGCCCTGGCCGATGCCGGCGAGCTCAAGCTCTTCAAGCGCATGCGGGCCTCCGACCTGTGGCGCAAGATGCTCTCGATGCTGTTCGAGACCGGCCACCCCTGGCTGACCTTCAAGGACGCCTGCAACGTGCGTTCGCCCCAGC
>JBJOKP010000180.1:0-5716 GCA_046046045.1 Pseudomonadota bacterium
CAGCGGCAGGATGTCGGCGTTGCGGTGCAACGGCTGATGGCTCAGGTGCTTGCGCAAATGGTCGGCGGCCTCGCGGATCTCGCGCTCGCCGGGCAGGAAGACCAGGATGTCGCCGCCGCCCGCGCCGCGCCACAGTTCGTCCACCGCATCGGCAATGGCGTCGTTGAGGTCGCGGTCGTCGACCTCGCGCTTGGCGATGTCGCCGTCCTTCTTTGTGTCTGGCTTGCCGGCATCAGCCTTGGCCGCCTCCGCCTTCTGCCCCGGCTTCTTCGGCTCCTCGATCGGCCGCCAGCGCTGCTCGACGGGATAGAGCCGCCCGCTCACCATCAGCACGGGGGCAGGACCCTTGGCGGATTCGAAATGCCGGGCAAAACGTTCGGCGTCGATGGTCGCCGAGGTGACGACGATCTTCAGGTCCGGCCGGCGCGGGAGGATCTGGCGCAGATAACCCAGCAGGAAGTCGATGTTGAGGCTGCGCTCGTGGGCCTCGTCGATGATCAGCGTGTCGTAGGCCTTGAGCAGCGGATCGGTCTGGGTCTCGGCCAGCAGGATGCCGTCGGTCATGAGCTTGACCGAGGCCCCGGCCGAGAGCCGGTCCTGGAAGCGCACCTTGTAGCCCACCACCTCGCCCAGCGGCGTCTTCAGCTCGTCGGCGATGCGCTTGGCCACGCTGCTCGCGGCAATGCGGCGCGGCTGGGTGTGGCCGATCAGGCCGGCGCCGCCTGCCCCCAGGCCACGGCCCAGGCTGAGCGCGATCTTGGGCAGCTGGGTGGTCTTGCCCGAGCCGGTCTCGCCGCAGACGATGATGACCTGATGCTGGCGCAGCGCCTGGGCAATCTCCTCCCGCCGGGCGCTGACCGGCAGGTCGTCCGGAAACTGGATGGGTGGCACCGGGTGGGCCTGGGCCTGGCGGGACGGCCGAGGTCTGCGGGGTTCGGCGGGGGCGTGAGGCGGGCGGTCGGCGTGATTCATGGCGGGCAGGTCAGCCGGCAATTATCCCGTCTGCCCCTGACGCCAGGCCCGGCCCGGCAATGCCAGGCACGAACGACGCGAGGGGGCCGCATGCAAGAATCTTCGCTTCGTCCTGTTCAACCCGCCTGCGGCCCGGCCGCCTCCGATGAACTTCGTATTTCCCCATACCTTCGTGCCCTGGTTTCGGGCCGTGGCCCCCTATATCCATGCCTATCACGGCAAGACCTTCGTGGTGGCCATGGCGGGTGAACTGGTGGCGGCCGGCAAGCTCAATGCGTTCGTGCAGGATCTCTCCATCCTGCACGCCATGGGCATCCGCCTGGTGCTGGTGCACGGCTTCCGGCCGCAGGTGAACGAACAGCTGGCCGCCAAGGGCCACACCTCGCGCTACAGCCACGGCATCCGCGTGACCGACGCCGTGGCGCTGGATTGCGCCCAGGAAGCCGCCGGCCAGCTGCGCTTCGAAATCGAGGCGGCGTTTTCGCAAGGCCTGCCCAATACCCCGATGGCCAATGCGGCGGTGCGGGTGGTGTCGGGCAATTTCCTGACCGCCCGGCCGGTGGGCATCGTCGACGGTGTGGATTTCCAGCACAGCGGCGTGGTGCGCCGGGTCGATGCGGCGGCAATCCGCCGTGCCATCGATTCCGAAGCCATCGTGCTGCTCTCGCCCTTCGGTTTTTCACATACTGGCGAGGCCTTCAATCTGACCATGGAAGAGGTGGCCACCGGCACGGCCATCGCCCTCAAGGCCGACAAGCTGCTATTCCTCACCGAAATTGCTGGCATCCACGAAAACGTGCAGGACAGCAACAGCCCGATCGATACCGAACTGGCCCTGGCCGATGCCGAGCGCCTGCTGGGTGCCCTGCCCTCGGCCACCGCGCCGACCGATCCGGCCTTCTACCTGAAACATTGCGTGCGGGCCTGCCGCGGTGGCGTGGAACGTTCCCACATCCTGCCCTTTGCTGTGGACGGCGCCCTGCTCATGGAGGTGTTCACCCATGACGGCATCGGCACCATGGTGGTGGACGAGAAACTCGAAAGCCTGCGCGAGGCGACGGTGGACGATATCGGCGGCATCCTGCAGTTGATCGAGCCCTTCGAGCGCGACGGCACGCTGGTCAAGCGCAGCCGCACCGAGATCGAACGCGATGTCGGCCACTACACCGTGATCGAGCATGACGGCGTGATCTTCGGCTGTGCAGCCCTCTATCCCTATGCCGAGGCGGCCACGGCCGAGATGGCCGCCCTCACCGTCTCACCGGCGGTGCAGGGCCAGGGTGATGGCGACCGCATCCTCAAGCGCATCGAGCACCGGGCCCGCGCCATGGGCCTGCAGAGCATCTTCGTGCTCACCACCCGCACCATGCACTGGTTCATCAAGCGCGGCTTCCAGTCGGTCGATCCGGATTGGCTGCCCGATGCCCGCAAGCGCACCTACAACTGGGACAGACGCTCCCAGGTCCTGGTGAAACACCTCATCAACAAGTAATCAAGCCGCCACACTGGAGAAATCGACATGGCCCGTACCGTTCAATGCGTGATGCTCAAGAAGGAGGCCGAGGGCCTGGACTTCGCCCCCTACCCCGGTGAACTCGGCGCGCGCATCTATGCCGGTGTCAGCAAGGAAGCCTGGCAGCAATGGCTCAAGCACCAGACCATGCTGGTCAATGAAAACCGGCTCAATCTGGCTGACCTGCGCGCCCGCCAATATCTGGCGCGCCAGATGGAACGTTACTTCTTCGGCGAAGGCGCGGATCAGCCAACCGGTTATGTGCCGCCTTCGGCCTGAGCTCGGTCTAACCCCAACCGGATGCAATCGGGATCAGCCTCGGTGAAATGCCGACACGGTATTTCACCGGGGCTTGTGGGTTTCTCGCAAATGTCGGATAGTCTTGCAGGCATGGCTGCAAGGTCCTTTGCGCCATAGGCATGCGCCGCCGCAAGGCGGTTCCCTCCAGGCGACCGCATCAATACGACGGTCTCAGAAACCGAGCGAGGAACTCTCGACATGGCGACTTATCAGGATCTCGTTGCACAAAAGGCTGAGCTGGAGCGCCAGCGCGCGGAACTGGAAAAACAGATTTCCGACAGCCTGAAAGCGGAACGCAGCAATGCGATTGCACAGATCAGGGGCCTGATGGCCGAACACGGGATTTCTGTCGAGGATCTGGGCGCCAAACCCGCGCGAGCGCCGCGAGGTTCGGGCGCCACCAGCGGCGGTGACGGCACCCGGAAGGTCGCCCCGAAATACCGAGACCCGGCCACCGGCGAAACCTGGTCGGGCCGCGGCCTGAAGCCCAAGTGGCTCAAGGCGGCGCTGGAAGCCGGCCGCAGCCTGGGTGACTTCGCCCTCTGAACTGCCTCCCGCCAGCTGAGGGCCGACCCTGGGTCGGCCCTTTTCGTTTGGGGCTGCGAATTGGGTTGAATCGATGACAGAGAAGTTGCCTGACAGATTTTTATCTACAAGTCAAGGCATGAAACATCTGGATCCCATGATGCAGGGATCGCAACCCCGGCTGTTATCCTTGTGCGCAATCGCACAGGTCCGTAACGCGTGGTAGCCAGCTTGAACACATCCGATTTGACCCCGTCCAGCCGTGGCATCGAGCGCCGCATGCGGCTGCGCAGCATGCTATTGGCAGGGTTGATCGGCCTTCACGGCAGCGCGTTTGCGTTTCCGGACGGCGACACAGTCAGCCGTTTCCTGCGCGAGAACCAGGTGGTTGAGAGTGCGATTGCTGCCTCGCATACGGCCGGAGAAACCGGTGGTGAGATCCTGAACCAGGTGAGGGACGGCGCCTCCGATCTGGTGATCAATGCCATGAATTTCCTTGGAGTCCCCTACCGCCGCGGTGGGAATTCTGCGGAATCGGGGTTTGACTGCAGTGGCTTCACCCGTCATGTGTTCGAGAACAGCATCGGCCTGCTGCTGCCGCGCCGGTCGGCCGAACAGGCCAATGCCGCCGGTCTGCTGAAGGTGCAGAAGGACGAGTTGAAGCCTGGTGACCTGGTGTTCTTCAACACCATGCGCCGAGCCTTCTCCCATGTGGGCATCTACATCGGCGACGGCAAGTTCGTGCATGCGCCGCGCACCGGCCAGCAGATCAAGGTCGAGGACATCCGGGCCAGTTACTGGACCAAGCGCTTCAACGGCGCACGTCGTGCCCATGAGCTGAGTGCGGATGGGCAGACACCAGGCCAGTTGCAGATGCGTCTGCAGGCTCTGAGCGACATCGCCAGCCGCACGCCCACGACCGAAGCCGAGGCCGTCGCGTCGCGTTGAGGCCGGCCCGGCAGCAAGGCCGGCTTGCCATGGGCGATATGGCGCCCGCCCGCGGGATCTCCCCAGGAAGCCAGCGCCCAGCATGCCCAGGGAGAATCGCGGCATGACCGAAAGGAACGTGATCTCCATCGTCGACCAGCGCACGGCCATCAGGCCTGCGGTTGCTGGCGCAGCTCAGCTCTCCCTGACCGCGCGCCCGTCGACGGACCCCCTGACCGATAGGCGCCAGCGACCCTTGCGCGACCTGCGCATCTCGGTGACCGACCGGTGCAACTTCCGCTGCAGCTATTGCATGCCCAAGGAAGTGTTCGACAAGGACTACCGCTTCCTGCCCCAGGCGGCCCTGCTGAGCTTCGAGGAGGTCACACGCCTGGCACGCGTCTTCGTCAGCCAGGGCGTGCAGAAGATCCGCCTCACCGGCGGCGAGCCCCTGCTGCGCAAGCACATCGAGGTACTGATCGGCATGCTGGCCGAATTGCGCACGCCAGAAGGCGAGCCGCTGGACATCACCCTCACCACCAACGGCTCGCTGCTGGCCCGCAAGGCGCGCGCGCTGCGCGAGGCCGGCTTGCGCCGCGTGACCGTGAGCCTGGATGCCATGGACGACGCCATCTTCCGGCGCATGAACGACGTGGACTTCCCGGTGGCCTCGGTGCTCGAGGGCATACGCGTGGCCCATGAGGTGGGCCTGGGGCCCATCAAGGTCAACATGGTGGTCAAGCGCGGCACCAACGAGCAGGAGATCCTGCCCATGGCCGAACACTTCCGCAGCGCCTACGACGGCCAGGTGCGGCTGCGCTTCATCGAATACATGGACGTGGGCGCCACCAATGGCTGGCGCATGGACGAGGTGCTGCCCTCGGCCCAGGTGCGCGAACACATTGCCAGCCGCCATGCCTTGACCCTGCTGGCGGCCGACCAGCCCGGCGAAACGGCCGAACGCTGGGCCTATGCCGATGGCCGGGGCGAGGTCGGCTTCATCTCCAGCGTGACCCAGGCCTTCTGCGCCGACTGCAACCGCGCCCGCCTGTCGACCGAGGGCCAGCTCTTCCTGTGCCTGTTCGCCGAACGCGGCCATGACCTGCGCAGCCTGCTGCGCCAGCCTGACACACGCACCGGTGCCGCCTACACGGACGGCGACATTGCCGCGGCCATCCAGGGCATCTGGTCCGGCCGAAGCGACCGCTACTCCGAAATTCGCGCGGAACTGCCGCGCGACCTGGCCGGCCCGGCCCGCAAGCGGGTGGAGATGAGCTACATCGGCGGCTGACGCGGAGCCGGAGCGCCCACAGGTACACCCATCGGGCCTGCAACCGGCCCACCGCATGGAAGGAAGCAGGCCGATGCTGACCGATATCCTGGGCTGGGCCGCGGCGGCAATGACGCTGCTGGCCTTCTCCATGCGGACCATGATCCCGCTGCGCATGGCCTCCATCGTGGCCAACTGCTGCTTCATCA
>JBJOKP010000181.1:0-5656 GCA_046046045.1 Pseudomonadota bacterium
GGCGGCGGGCTGGCCGAAAACGCCATCGTGCCGCTCAACCTCTCGCGCGGCGGGGAGGTGGACTTCATCGTCAGCGGCGCCTGGTCGGCCAAGTCGGCCAAGGAGGCGCAGCGCTACTGCACGGCCCACATTGCTGCCAGCAATGCCGAGGGCGGCCATGTGGCCTGGCCGGCGCCCGCCACCTGGCAGTTGAGCCGGCAGCCGGCCTATGTGCACCTGTGCAGCAACGAGACCATCCATGGCGTGGAGGTGAAGGAACTGCCCGACCTGCTGGCGCTGGGCTGCGACGCCCCGCTGGTGATCGACTGCTCCTCGCACATCCTCTCGCGCCCCATCGACTGGTCGCGCGTCGGCCTGGCCTTTGCGGGCGCGCAGAAGAACATCGGCCCGGCCGGCGTCACCCTGGTCATCGTGCGCGAGGATCTGCTCGGCCAGGCCCTGGCCGCCTGCCCCAGCGCCTTCAACTACCAGCTGGTGGCCGACAACGCCTCCATGTACAACACCCCGCCCACCTACGGCATCTACATCGCCGGCCTGGTGTTCCAGTGGATAGAGCGCCAGGGCGGCGTGGCCGAGATGGAGCGCCGCGCCGTCGCCAAGGCCGAGCTGCTCTACGGCGCGCTGGAGGGTCTGGCGCCCTTCTACCGCGTGGCGGTGCAGGCGGGCAGCCGCTCGCGCATGAACGTGCCCTTCTACCTGGCCGACGAGACGCTCAACGAGGCCTTCCTAGCCCAGGCGCGTGAACGCGGCCTGCTGCAGCTCAAGGGCCACAAGAGCGTGGGCGGCATGCGGGCCTCGATCTACAACGCCATGCCGCTGGCCGGGGTGCAGGCCCTGGTGGACCACTTGACCGACTTCGCGCGCCGCCATGGCTGACCAGAACACCTCCCCCACATTCACCCCGGCTGCCGCCATGCCCGTGCGACCGGGCGACGCCGCCCCCTCGCCGGAACTGCTGGCCCTGCGCCACAAGATCGACGCCCTGGACCGCGAACTGCTGGCCCTGCTCAACCGCCGCATGGGCCTGGCCATCGAGGTGGGCGAGCTCAAGAAGCGCGAGGGCTCGGTGGTGTTCCGGCCCGAGCGCGAGGCCCAGGTGATCGAGGGCATCAAGGCCATCAACCCGGGCCCGCTCAAGAGCGAAAGCGTGGCGCCCATCTGGCGCGAGATCATGTCGGCCAGCCGCGCCCTGGAGACGCCCACCCGCGTGGCCTACCTGGGCCCGGCCGGCACCTTCAGCGAGGAGGCCGCCCTGGGCTTTTTCGGCAGCTCCATCGTGCGTGTGCCCTGCGGCAGCATGGACGAGGTGATGCGCGCCACCACGGCCGGTGCGGCCGACTTCGGCGTCATGCCGGTCGAGAACTCGACCGAAGGTGTGGTGGCCCGCTCGCTCGACCTCTTCCTCACCACGCCGCTCTTCATCATCGGCGAGACCAGCCTCATCGTTCGCCACAACCTGCTGCGCAAGGAGAACACGCTGGCCGAGGTGAAGGCGGTCTGCGCCCATCCCCAGGCCCTGGCCCAGTGCCATGCCTGGCTGAGCCACCACCTGCCCGATGCCGAGCGCCGGCCGGTCTCCAGCAATGCCGAGGGCGCCCGCCTGGCCGGGCTGGACGCCAGCCTGGTGGCCATCGCCAGTGCCCGGGCCGCCACCGAGTTCGGCCTGCACGTGGTGGCCCCGGCCATCCAGGACGACGCCCACAACCGCACCCGTTTCGCCGTCGTCACCCACCCGGACCGCCACCCGGCGCCCAAGCGCTCGGGCCATGACTGCACCAGCCTGGTGGTGTCGGTGGAGAACAAGCCCGGGGCCATGCACGACGTGCTGGTGCCGCTGAAGAAGCATGGCGTGTCCATGACCCGCATCGAGTCGCGCCCGGCCCGCTCCGGTCAGTGGGAGTACTACTTCTACATCGATGTCCAGGGCCATCCGGACGAGCCCCACATGGCCGTGGCCCTGAAGGAACTGCGCAGCGTCTGCGCCTATTTCAAGCTGCTGGGCGCCTACCCCATCGACATGCACTGAGCCTCACGGGCAAGCGTCAGGAATCATCTTGTTCAAGCAACTCGGCGTCATCGGCTGCGGCCTCATGGGAGGCAGCTTTGCGCTGGCCTTGCGGCGTGCCGGGCTGGTCCAGCATGTGGTGGGCTACAGCAAGTCGCCCTCCACCACCGAACGGGCCAAGCGCCTGGGCGTGATCGACACCCCGGCCGAATCGGCCCTGCAGGCGGTGGCGGGCTCGGATCTGGTCATCGTCGCCGTGCCGGTGGCGGCCACCGAAGCCACCTTCAAGGCCATCCGCCACACGCTCAAGGACGACATCCTCGTCATGGACGTGGGCAGCACCAAGCGCGACGTGGTGGATGCCGCCCGGCGCGCCCTGCGCGACAAGGTGCACCACTTCGTGCCGGCCCACCCGATCGCGGGCAAGGAGGTCTCGGGCGTGGAGCATGCCGACGTCAACCTCTACGTCGGCCGCCAGGTCATCCTCACCCCGATCGACCAGACCCCGCCGGCCCTGGTGCAGAAGGCCACCGACGTCTGGGCCGCCATCGGCTGCACCGTGCTGCGCATGACGCCGGAGAACCACGACGCGGCCTTCGCCGCCGTGAGCCACCTGCCGCATCTGCTGGCCTTCGCCTATTTCAACGCGGTGATCCAGCAGCCGGCCGGGCGCGAGTTCCTGGCCCTGGCCGGCCCGGGCTTCCGCGACTTCACCCGCATCGCCGCGGGCGACCCGGCCATCTGGCGCGACATCCTCTTCAGCAACCGCGAAGAGGTGCTCAAGCAGACCCTGCGCCTGCGCCATGCGGTCGATGCCTTCGAGCACGTGATGAAGTCCGGCAACCTCGATGCGCTGGAAGACCTCATCCGCAGTGCCTCCCAGGCCCGCACCACCTGGCAGATGAGCAGCAAGCCCGGCAGCCAGCGCTGAGGCCGTGCCGGTCCGTGGACCGGGCAACTGCAGGCCCGCCACGCGACGGCCAGGCGGGCCGCGGCTGCGCAAAGTGACGATCGTCACATCCCCTAGACTGACGGGTTTTCGGCCGCCCGGAAGGCGGCCTCCGCCTCAGCCGCACGACGCTCCATGTTCTCGACCGAATTCCTCGACCTGCCGCCCCTGGGCCCGGCCCGCGGCAGCGTGCGCCTGCCTGGCTCCAAGAGCATCTCCAACCGCCTGCTGTTGCTGGCTGGCCTGAGCGAGGGCTGCACCGAGCTGGTGGATCTGCTGGATTCGGACGACACCCGGGTCATGCTGGCGGCCCTGGCCACGCTGGGCTGTCTCATCGAGCGCGACGGCACCCGCACCCGGGTCACCGGCCTGGGGGGGCGCATGGCGGCCCGCGTCCCGGCTGGCGAGATGTTCCTGGGCAATGCCGGCACGGCCATGCGCCCGCTCACCGCCGCCCTCGCGGTGCTGGCCACGCAGGCTGGCGGCGACTACCGCCTCACCGGCATCCCGCGCATGTACGAGCGGCCCATCGGTGATCTGGTCGATGCCCTGCGCGCCCTGGGCTGCCAGATCGACTGCCTGGGCCAGGAGGGTTATCCGCCCCTGCGCCTGCATGGCCAGGCCGGCGGCGCCCTGGACCTGCGTGCGCCGGTGCGGGTGCGGGGCGATGTTTCCAGCCAGTTCCTCACCGCCCTGCTGCTGGCCCTGCCGCTGGCCAGCGAGCACCAGGACGTGGTGATCGAGGTGGTGGGTGAACTCATCTCCAAGCCCTACATCGAGATCACCCTGGCCCTGCTGGCCCGGTTTGGCGTGCAGGTGCAGCGCCAGGGCTGGGAACGCTTCGTCATCCCGGCCGGCAGTGCCTACCGCAGCCCGGGCACGGTGTATGTGGAAGGTGATGCCTCGGCGGCCAGCTATTTCATCGCCCTGGGCGCCCTGGCGGCCACCGAGGCGCCGCTGCGCATCGAGGGCGTGGGGCGCGACTCCATCCAGGGTGACATCCGCTTCGTCGAGGCCGCCCGGGCCATGGGCGCCGAGGTGGTCGAAGGCCCCAACTGGCTGGAGGTGAAGCGTGGCGCCTGGCCGCTGCAGGCCATCGAGCTGGACTGCAACCACATCCCCGATGCGGCCATGACCCTGGCCGTGATGGCCTGCTACGCCCGCGGCCGCACCCGGCTCTGCAACATCGCCAGCTGGCGCGTGAAGGAGACCGACCGCATCGCCGCCATGGCGACCGAGCTGCGCAAGCTCGGCGCCACGGTGGAGGAGGGGGCCGACTACATCATCGTCGAGCCGCCGGCGCAATGGCAGGCCGCCGCCATCGGCACCTATGACGACCACCGCATGGCCATGTGTTTCTCGCTCGCCGCCTTCAACGGCCTGGCGGCGGGGCGCAACGCGGAGCAGGCGGTGGCGGTGCGCATCGAGGATCCGAAGTGTGTGGCCAAGACCTATCCGGACTACTTCGAGGCCCTGTTCGACCTCGTGCAGCCCCTGCACGGCGAGGTGCCGGTGATCACCATCGACGGACCCACGGCCTCGGGCAAGGGCACGCTGGCGGCCGCCGTGGCGGCCCGCCTTGGCTATCACACACTCGACTCCGGCTCGCTCTACCGCGTCACGGCGCTGGCGGCCCTGCGCGCGGGCATCCCCTTCGACGACGAGGACCGCCTGGCACAGCTCGCCCGCGGCCTGGACCTGGGTTTCGTCGGCACCCAGGTCATCCTGGCCGGCGAGGATGTCAGCGACACCCTGCGCCAGGAGGCCGTGGGCGTGGGCGCTTCGCAGATCTCGGTCCATCCCGCCGTGCGGGCCGCCCTCTACGACCTGCAGCACCGCTTCGCCCGCCTGCCCGGCCTGGTGGCCGACGGGCGCGACATGGGCACGATCATCTTTGCCGCCGCGCCGCTCAAGGTCTTCCTCACCGCCACTGCTGCGGCGAGGGCTGACCGGCGTTATAAGCAATTGATCGAGAAGGGCTTTCCTGCTAATCTCGACAGTCTTCGCGCCATGCTGGAGTCGCGTGACGAGCGTGACCGCAACCGGTCCACCGCCCCGCTCAAGCCGGCCGAAGATGCGTTGCTGCTGGACAACTCGGCCCTGTCGATCGATGCCTCGGTCGATGCCGTGCTCGGCTGGTGGCAAACGCGCGGCCCGCTGGCCCAGGCGCACTGAACGGACAACCGTCCTTCGATCGCTTGAGCCGGCAGGCCATGGCCCGCCCCCACCCACGCGCTGCAACGGCGCACCGGGGGCGGATCGACAACTCAACCCCGCCACGTGAGTGGCCAAGTCGCCGGCCCGCGGCCGGTGCAGAAAGCTCCCCATGAATACTGCTGTTGCCTCGCAAGGCATGGACTCGTTTGCCGCGATGTTCGAGGAATCGCTGCAGCGCGCTGACATGCGCGCCGGCGAAGTCATCTCGGCCGAAGTGGTCCGTGTCGAACACAACTTCGTGGTCGTCAATGCCGGCCTGAAGTCCGAGGCCTATGTGCCCATCGACGAATTCCGCAACGACCAGGGCGAGATCGAAGTCCAGGTCGGTGACTTCGTCTCGGTGGCCATCGACGCCATCGAAAACGGCTACGGCGACACCATCCTGTCGCGCGACAAGGCCAAGCGCCTGGCTTCCTGGCTGAGCCTGGAGACCGCGCTGGAGTCCGGCGACTTCGTGACCGGCACCGTCTCCGGCAAGGTCAAGG
>JBJOKP010000182.1:0-5635 GCA_046046045.1 Pseudomonadota bacterium
AGGGGCGAACTCACTGGGTGAACTCGGCCTCGTGCATCCACGCGGCATGGCGCGGCGCCCGCTTCGTGCGGCTCCACTCGGTCAGCATGTCCCACTTCACCTCGTCCAGGCGCGCCATCTGCGTGGGCGTGGCCGTGTCCGCCGCCAGCTCGATGCGGTGGCCGTTGGGATCGAAGAAATAGATGGACTGGAAGATGGTGTGGTTGATCGGCCCGATCACGGCGATGCCTGCCGCCTCCAGCCTGGCTTTCGTGGCGGCCAGATCGGCCACGCTGTGCACCTTGAAGGCGATGTGCTGCACCCAGTCCGGCGTGTTCTCGTCACGGCCCATGGCCGGCGAATTGGGCAGCTCGAAGAAGGCCAGGATGTTGCCGCCACCCGCGTCCAGGAAGACGTGCATGTAGGGATCGGGCGCATGGGTGCTGGGCACGCGGTCCTCGGCGATGGCGAGGACAAAGTTCATGCCCAGGTGTTCGCCATACCAGCGCACGGTCTGCTCGGCATCCTTGCAGCGGTAGGCGACGTGGTGGATGTGCTGGATCTTCATGAGGTCTCCTCGGGTGGATGGTTGATATGGTAACCATAGTTACCAAAATCGCGAAGCCGATGGTGATCCATTCCAGCTGATCCAGATCATTGTTTTATGGAGGCAAAAGATGGCGGTGCGCTGTGTTGCCACAGGTAAACCCTAATGTCATCACGCCGGTTACCATCCAGGCCAGCACACTGCTGTCATGGATCTCCAGAACTTCCTGCCCTACCGCATTGCCGTGCTCAGCGAGGCCGTGAGCCAGAGCGTGGCCCAGGTCTACCGCGAGCGCTTTGGCCTGAGCCGCGACGAGTGGCGGGTGCTGGCCGCCCTGGCCGAAGGGGGGGCGGTGCCCACCGGCGAGGTGATCCGCTCCACCACGCTGGAGAAGATGCCGGTCAGCCGGGCGGTCAGCCGCCTGCAGGCGGCCGGACATGTGGAGCGCCTGCCCGATCCGGACGACGGCCGGGGCTGGCTGCTGCGCCTCACGCCCGCGGGCCGCAGCCTGTACCTGAAGATCGTGCCCATGGTGCAGGCCCGCGAAGCGTTTCTGCTCGAGGCCCTCAGCGCCGAGGAGCAGGCCGTGCTGAACCAGGCCATCAGCCGCCTCACCGACCAGGCCCGACGGCTGGCCCGCCAGGGTTGACGCACGGGGCGCGCACCAGGGATCGGCCAGACGGCTTTTCGCCTTCGGCTCTTAGCAAGAATGAGCAACAACCTGCGGCGACAGGGGATAACAAATCGAAGCTTCTTGGGCCCTGGCCTCTCCCTGACACTGGGCTGCACACACCGCCCTGTTCATGGAGACCCGAATGAGCCAGCGCCCACGCGCCCGCCTGTTGTCCGCACCCAGCTCACCGCAGCGCTCGGCTCCCGCCGCCTCTCCACGGCTCGGTTCTCGCCGCCTCAGCCACGCCCTGCTCGGCGCGGCGGGCCTGACCGCCTCGCTGGCGGCAGCCCTGCTGGTGGGCTGCGCCCATCCCCTGGACGAGGCGCCGCCCAAGGTCTCCACCCTGCCGGCGGTGCAGCATCCGGCGGACAACCCGGTCTCCGCGGCCAAGCTGGCGCTGGGCGCCCAGCTCTTCGTCGACACCCGGCTGTCGGGCAGCGGCAAGACGGCCTGCCAGTCCTGCCACTACCGCGACCTGGGCTGGACCGATGCCCAGCCGCTCTCGGTGCGTGACAGCGGCGACACCAACACCCGCCACACGCCCTCGCTCTACAACGTCGGCTACCAGAGCGCCTGGTACTGGGACGGCCGGGCCACCACGCTGGAAGGCCAGATCCTGGCGGCCTGGAAGGCCCAGACCGGCGCCGACCCGGTGGTCGTGGCGGCCCGCCTCAATGCGGTCGAGGGCTACCGCCTGCAGTTCCAGACCGTCTACGGCAGCGAGGCCACGCCCGAGGCCATCGTGAAGTCCCTGGCCGCCTATCTGCGCGAGAAGGTCAGCCGCGATGCGCCCTGGGATCGCTACGAGCAGGGCGAGCGCCATGCCGTGTCCAACGATGCCAAGCAGGGCTTCGAGCTCTTCATGGGCAAGGGCCGCTGCGCCACCTGCCATGCGCCGCCCTACTACGGCAACGGCGGCTTCCACAACATCGGGCTGGAGGCCGGCAAGGCCAAGCCGGATGCCGGCCGTTTCAACGTCACCAAGAACGAGGCCGACCGCGGCGCCTTCAAGACGCCCACCCTGCGTTCGGTGGCACTTTCCGCCCCCTACTTCCACGACGGTAGCGTGGCCAGCCTGCGCGAGGCCGTGGCCTTCATGGCCAGCGGCGGCGGCAACGGCCCGGCAAAGTCCCCGCTGTTGCAGCCCACCGGCTTGAGCGAGGCCGAGATCGACCAGATCGTCGAGTTCCTCAAGTCGCTGACCAGCACCGAGCCCTGGATGGCGCCAGTGCTGCCATGACGTCCGCACCCCGATTCCGCAGAGTAGGGTGTCAGGTCAAGATCGGCAGCAAGCGGTCCGCGGGAATCATGCCGGTCTGGCGCACAAGTTCAACCAGGGACAGGGTGTTGATGCCGCCGGACGCGCCGTCGTGGGTCAGCACGAAGGCCAGGTGGTCGGTTGGCAGCGTGAAGTGGGATGAACTCAGCACCCCACAGACATGCCGAGGCAGCAGGCCAGCCATCGCCAGCACCTCCAGCGGCACCTTGGCCGGATAGACAACCACGTCAGGACCCAACTCGGCAGCCAGCGCGGCGTCGTAGGCGCCGTTGGCGGGGTGGCCCTTGTAGGCGCGACGCCATTCGGGCGGGAACACGCCCGCCTCGCGCAACTGCCGGATGGCCCGGGTCTGCGACTGGTGCAGCGCCAGATGCTGGGTTCGATCCCAACTGCCTGTGCCGGTGTAAAGGAGGGCGTCCGGGCTTCCGGCGACCGGCGTCAGCTGCTCGACCGTGGCGCTGTCGAGTCCGAACAAGGCCAGGTAGCGGTCGCACTGGGCCTCGGTGAGGCCGCTCAGGCCGTCAAAGCGAAGGTCGACGCAGTGCGGATCCAGCCAGGCATGCAGGGCACGACCGGGGGCATCGCGCAGCAACAGGTCACGGCGCAGCACGTGATAACGGGTAGGCAGCAGGCGCTGCCAGGCATGGCTCTGGGCCAGGTCCGCCGTTGGCGTGGTCTGGCCGGCCAGCACCCGTCGCAGCTGGGCGGCGGCCGCATCAATGCGATCGTCCAGGTCAGGCCAGGCTTTCAAGGCCTCACGGTGCAGCAGGCTCAGCGTGCCGTCGTCGTAGAGTTCCAGCGCAATGTCGATGTTCCGCTCGTACAGGTCTTCTTTCAGGCCTCGCAGCACCGGGGCGACACCCCGCCATGCATGGGTCTGGTTGGCATGGATCTCGATGCGGCCGATGTCGCGGTCGCGCACTGTTCGCCGCACCTCGTCGACAAAGGCGGCCGTCACTGCCGCCAGCTGCGGCAGGTAGCGGGCGTTCAGGCCGGCCAGCTGCTCCGGCTCCAGCGGCAGGCGCAGCCAGGTGATGAGCTTGTCCACCTCGGGTCGCTCGGCGCAGCCCACCAGGTCGGCCATCTGGTGCACCAGCGACAGCGAGGTCGAATCGATGTAGAGCCGCAACTCGCGGTGGCCGGTACTCATGACTGCCAGCTCGCTGATGCGCGCACTTCCGACGTCACCCTCATGTCGCCCGAGGAAAGGCCCGGGGAAAGACGTGGCGCTAGCCCGTGTGTTGCGGTGGAGGCGCTGCGCGTGCGGGCCATGGACATGGTGGCGATTCCTGCAGGGCCGAGTGGCTGGTGGCCGGCCAGGTTCCGGCTGATGCAGCCGGCATGAGCCAGTCTAGGGAGAGCATGCTGCGGTCAAGCCTGAAGCAGACGAGCCACTGCCCCGCATTTCTCGAATGGGCTGCCAGGATCGATGCCGGTCGCTGCAGGCGGTGTTGCGGGCTGGCCTGGGGGCGTCGCAGGTCAAGCCCTCAGGCTTGAACCTCGCCTCGACGCCGACGCGCCACCCTGAGCGCTGGTTCATCAGTGCTGCCGCTATCCTTGCTGCCGCAGGCGCAATGCACCAGCACCCGCCTCGGAGCGCGCGCAGGCGCGCAGCCTTGGCGTATCCGGCTCATGGCCTGGGCGGTGGCCAGTGGCCTGCGAGTCGAGGTCTCGCGCCGCTTGCTGCAGGCTGGCCCACGGGCTTGTAGGCCGAGTCCCTGACTCTGGCGTCTCGATTTCGCGCCTGGACCGTCCCAATCCCACCATGCTCCGCTACCAGATCGTTCCCGTCACCGCCTTCCAGCAGAACTGCTCCATCGCCTGGTGCGACCAGACCCAGGCCGCCGCCCTCATCGACCCGGGCGGCGAGGTTGACCGCCTGAAGGCCGAGGTGCAGCGCCTGGGGCTCAAGCTGGAGCAGATCTGGCTCACCCATGCCCATATCGACCATGCCGGCGGCACCGGCACCCTGGCGCGTGAACTGGGCCTGCCCATCATCGGGCCCCATCCAGGCGACCAGTTCTGGATCGACGGCCTGCCCAGGCAGAGCCAGATGTTCGGCTTTCCGCCGGCCGAGCCCTTCACGCCCACCCGCTGGCTGGCCGATGGCGACACCGTCACCCTGGGACAGAGCACGCTCAGCGTGCGCCACTGCCCCGGCCACACGCCTGGTCACGTGGTCTTCCACAGCGCCGAGGCCAGGCGCTGCTTCGTGGGTGACGTGCTGTTTGCCGGCAGCATAGGCCGCACCGACTTCCCCGGCGGCCACCACCAGACGCTGATCGACAGCATCACGACCCGGCTCTGGCCCATGGGGGACGACACCGTCTTCATCCCCGGCCACGGCCCGGAGAGCAGCTTCGGCCGCGAACGCCAGGCCAATCCCTACGTGGGTGGGACCTGAGATTCAGTAACCCGCCGCCAGACCCGAGCGCCGGCGCGGATCGTTGGCGCCAAAGACCTTCAGGCCCGGCACCGGCTTGCCGCCCAGGCTGGGAGCACCCACCAGGATGGCGGCCACATGGTTGGCCGGTGCGGCCGGGCCGAAGCGCTGGCCCATGGCCTCCAGCAGGCGGCGCGTGTCCGGACTCAGGGCGTAGCGCTCCAGGGCCGTGGTTTCGGGCAGCCATTGCTGGTGGAAGCGCGGGGCGTCCACTGCCTCCTGCAGGTCCATGCCGTAGTCGATCAGGTTGAGCAGGGTGTGCAGCACCGCCGTGATGATGCGGCTCCCGCCCGGCGTGCCCAGCACGATGAGGGGCTGGCCGTCGCGGCTCACGATGGTGGGGCTCATGGAGCTGAGCGGCCGCTTGCCCGGGGCGATGGCATTGGCCTCGCCCTGCACCAGGCCGTACAGATTGGGCTGGCCGGGCTTGACGGTGAAGTCGTCCATCTCGTTGTTGAGGATGACGCCGGTGCCGGCCGCACTCACCTTGGCGCCGAACCAGTCGTTGAGCGTGGTGGTCACCGCCACGGCATTGCCGGCGGCGTCGACGATGCTGTAGTGCGTGGTGTTGCTGCCTTCCTTCGGGGCCGCTGCCGCATCGGCCCGGCCGCCCGGGGCGGGCAAGGTGTGAGGGGCGAGGCCAGGCTTCAGGCTGCGGCTGTCGCCGGCCCTGTCGGGCGAGATGGCGGCGCGCAGGCCGGCCAGGTAGTCCGG
>JBJOKP010000183.1:0-5633 GCA_046046045.1 Pseudomonadota bacterium
CCAGTGCAGGTCTGCCAGGTCAAAGCCGTCCCTGCCCCGGCCGTGGGCCTCCAGCCAGCGCCCCACGGCACCGGCCGTGCCGGAGGATCCCAGGGCGATTTGCCAGCGGCTGCGCTCGAACAGGGCGGTGTTCTCCTCGAATTCGGCGGCTGCCGCAGTCCGTGCCGCCTCGAAGGTGGCCTCACTGAACTCACCCGATCCGAAGAAACGGGCGGAAAGGCCCACCGAGCCCACTGGATGACTCTCCGCCGCGATGACCCGGTCACCCTGGCCCAGGATGAGTTCGGTCGAGCGCCCGCCGATGTCGATGACCAGGCGGCGCTCCTGGCCGCGCTGCAGGGCGGCCACGCCCTTGTAGATGAGGCGCGCCTCCTCCCGACCGGAAATCACCTCGATGGGATGGCCCAGGGCCTCGCCGGCCTGGCGCAGGAACTCGTTGCGGTTGCTGGCCTCACGCAGGGTCTGGGTCGCCACGGCCCGGATGCGCTCAGGCGGCAGGTCGCCCAGGCGGTCCCGGAAGCGCCGCAGGCAGGCCAGGCCACGCTCCACGGCGGCACCGCCCAGGCGGGACTGTTCATCCAGGCCGGCACCCAGGCGCACCATGTCCTTGAGGTAGTCGACCTTGCGGTAGCGACCACCGTCCAGCCGAGCCAGTTCCATCCTGAAGCTGTTGGATCCGATGTCGATGGCGGCCAGCACGTCAGGCGGCTGCGTGGTGGTTCCGGGGCGGTCTGGGGGCGTAGGGGTCAGTGTCACTCCGGGATTGTCGCGCCTCGTGCAGCCAGGCTGCCCAGCTGGCAGGTCGCCAGCCGGGGCGATGGGCAGGGCGCGTCAGAGGCTGCAGATTCAGCGTGCAACCGCCTGTTCGGCCAGGGCGCGTTCATCGCTCATGCGCAGCCTGAGCACTTCCGACCAGTCGACGACCTCCAGCCGGCCATCCACATGCTCGACCAGGGCGGTGAGGCTTTCCACCCAGTCGCCATCGTTGGCATACATGATGCCGTCGACCTCGCGCAGCTCGGCATGGTGGATGTGACCGCAGATCACACCATCCGCACCGCGCTTGCGAGCTTCCTTCACCAGGGCCAGCTCGAAGTGGTTGATGAAGCTCACCGCGCGCTTGACCTTGAGCTTGAGGTAGCGCGACAGCGACCAGTAGGGCAGGCCCAGGTGGGCACGGGCCGAATTGAGCCAGCGGTTGAGCTTGAGGGCAAATTCATAAAGCTCGTCGCCCACCAGGGCCAGCCAGCGGGCATGCTGAACCACGCCGTCGAACAGGTCGCCGTGGGTGACCCAGTAATTCTTGCCATCGGCAGTGCGGTGCACACATTCACGCTTCACCTCGACACCACCGAAATGCATGCCAACGTAACGGCGCGCGAACTCGTCATGGTTGCCCGGCACGAAGATGACCTGCGTGCCCTTGCGGGCCTTGCGCAGCAGCTTCTGCACCACGTCGTTGTGTGCCTGCGGCCAATGCCAGCGGCGCTTCAACTGCCAGCCATCGATGATGTCGCCCACGAGGTACAAGGCGTCGCAGCGGGTGTGTCTCAGGAAGTCCAAAAGCGCCTCGGCCTGGCAACCCGGTGTGCCCAGGTGGATGTCGGAGATGAAGACGCTGCGGTAACGGCGCGGTGGCACATCGTCGTCGTCCCGGCTGTCGTCTGCATCGTGCGGCGCCGCGTCGGCGAAGCTGGCCAGGGCGGGATGCTGGCTCAGCAGGCTGCTGGCAGTGGCGGCTTGGGTGGCCTGCTTGAGCAGCGATGTGACAGGGGCGAGGGGAGCAAGTGGCGCAGTCATGCGGGGCATGGTGGGGGTGGCCTGTGACGGCGCCGTGATGCTTGGATGAAGCTTGCGTGACGGCTGTCCAACCGCCCCATGCCTGTGGCGGGCCGGGAACGGCCCGGGCTTCGCAATCCGCTGTCATCAAACTGCCATGTCCGGCGGCTACCCTGGCCCATAGACCGTTCGGTGCTTCTGCGCGGTCGGCACCCACCCAAGTTGCGGCCCAGCCGCCTGCCTGTGAGCCTCAACCTCAGTTTCAGTGCCTGGACCCGACGTTCGGGCGAGGCCGATGCGGTCCCGACGAGGCGATCCCCGCGTGATGCCTATGGCGCCGAGGACGATGGCCTCATCTGTGCCTATCGCTTTGATCCTGATGTGGCCGCTCGTCTGCTTGGAAGCCGGGGACAGTCCTGCGACCTGGAGGAGGCTCGGGCCTGGCTGGCCGAGGCGCGCAGACTGGGTGCGCCGCTCGCAGAGCCTGCTGTAGGAAGGGCATCCGGCCTAGCGCAGGAAGCGCAGGCTGAGGTGTCGGTCGCAGAGTTGCACCCTTTGCCTGCTGTGCCGGGCACAGGCATGGCGCCGGGATTTCTCTGGCTGCACTTCAACCTGTCCAACAACCAGGCCGAACGCTGGATCAGCCGACATGGCGGTCTGCCACCGGAATTTGTCGAGGCCATCCAGGGCGGGTTGGCCTCGACCCGCATCGAACGGATCGAGGCGGCGCTGCTGGCCATCCTCAACGACCTGCAGTTCGACTTCGACTTCGAGCCCTCCGACACCGCCACCTTGTGGGTCTGCCTGGATCGCCAGGTCATCATCACCGGACGGCGCAAGCCGCTGCGCTCCATCGACCAGTTGCGCGGTGCCGTCCGCGAAGGATTGCGACTGAGGTCGCCCGCCGACCTGCTGGCCGCCCTGCTGCGACGGCAGGCCGATGTGTTGATCGATCTGGTACGACGCACCACCGCCCGGGTCGATGAGATCGAGGACCGCCTGCTGGCCGGACGGCTGGCTCACAAGCGCCTGCGGCTGGGCGCGATGCGGCGCCTGCTGGTGCGCCTGCAGCGGCTGCTGGTGCCCGAGCCTGCCGCGCTGTTCCGCCTGCTGCAGCATCCACCCGAGTGGATGGTGGAGGCCGATGCCCAGGATCTGCGCGAGGCCAGCGAGGAGTTCTCCCTGGTCCTGCGCGACATGGTTTCGCTCCAGGAGCGCGTCAAGCTGCTGCAGGAAGAGGTGGCGGCCCAGGTCAACGAGACCAACAGCCGCAGCCTCTTCGTGCTTTCCGTGGTCACGGTCCTGGCTTTGCCCATCAACATCATTGCCGGCCTGTTCGGCATGAACGTGGGTGGCATTCCGATGGCCCAGTATGAGCACGGCTTCCTCGTCATCGTGCTGATCGTGGCGGTGTTTACCGTCGTGGCGGCCTGGTTTTCTCTGGGTCGGCGGGGTGATGACTGAAGTGTTTTAAATGATTTAAATCGTTTAAACTTTTGCCCCTCAACCATCAAGAGGTGCATGATGACAGTCAAGGATCCCCAGCCCGCCACCCAGGCACCCGCTCAGCCGGAGACCGAAACGGGCAACTCGACGCGGGCGGCCAGCGCGCGTAGCGGTGCCAAGAAGGCTGCGGGCACGATGCCTCAGCTGGCTGATGCGGCCAAGCCGACTAAGCCCACCAAGGCCGCTAAGGCCCCCAAGGGAGGGGCGCCCAAGCCGGTGCCCCAGGTGGGCGCCGCGCCCAAGGAGTCCAAGGCCGGCCGTTCCGTCAAGGCTGAGGTTGACACGACCCAGGCTGGCAAGGGTCAGAAGGTGGCCAAGGCCGACAAGGTGGCCAAGCCCGCCAAGGTCGGGAAGGCTGAGAAGGTCGCAAAGCTTGCGAAGGTCACCAAGGCCGGCAAGACCGGGCAGGTGAAGCCGGATGCGATGCCAGTGGCGGCGCCGTTCAAGATCAAGATGGTGCGAGATGGCTTCACCATGCCCGAGCTCGAATATGCCCAGCTCGGTGCATTGAAGCGGCGCTCGCTGGCACTGGGCCACGGCGTGAAAAAGGGGGAGATCCTGAGAGCCGGCCTGTCGGTGCTGGCCAATCTGGACGATGCCGCACTGCTGTCGGCGCTGCGCGCCGTGCCTTCGCTCAAGGCCGGTCGACCCAAGAGCGGCGAGGCCTGAGTCACGGGGCCTGGTCCACGGCCACTGCCATGAAGCTGTCACACAGACAGCCTACGCTGAGCGTCTTTCCTGGAGCGCGGAGGCAGCATGCAGTTGGACCATGTCATCACGACCCTGGCGGCCGACCTGCCGCCTCTGCCTGCCCGACCGCTGACCGTGAGTGAGGGCCGATCCGCCCAGGCGGACTGGCCGCAAGCCGACGCAGTCAGCCGGGTGCCCGCGATTCACTTGCCAGGCGGTCATTGGCGCGGTGTGCTGGGGGCGGTTGACCTGGGGTCGAACAGCTTCCGCCTTGAACTTGGACAGGTGCGCGAGGAAGGTTATTGCCGCATCGCCTACCTGAAGGAGCCTGTTCGCCTAGGTAGTGGTCTCTCCGAGGACGGCTGCATCCATCCCGATGCCTGGCGCCGCGCCATGGATTGCCTGCGCCGCTTCCGCGAACGCATGCACGGGCTGCCGGCCAGTCAGCTGCGCGTCGTTGCCACCCAGACACTTCGAGAGGCCAGTGATCGCGATGACTTCCTGGCCGAGGCCGAGCAGGTGCTGGGATGTCCGATCGACGTGATCTCGGGTCGCGAGGAAGCACGCCTGATCTATGCAGGCGTGACCCGCATCGAGCCGGAGCTGTGCGGTCGCGGCGGGCAACCCGCGGCTGGTCGCCTGGTGGTGGACATCGGCGGCCGTTCGACCGAACTCATCCTGGGCCGCGGCGCCGTGCCGGTGCTTGCCGAATCTTTTGGCGTGGGCAGTGCCAGCCTGTCGGAGCGCTACTTTCCCGAGGGGCGGTGTTCAGAGCGCAGCTTCCGCGAGGCCCAGACCGCGGCTGGTGCCGAGTTCGAGGAAGCCCTGCAGGCCTTTCGGCAGGAGCCCTGGCTGGATGCCGTGGGCTCGTCGGGCACGGCCAGCGCGGTCAGCCAACTGCTCGAGGCCAGTGGCCGCAGCGACGGCACCATCACCCTGTCCGGATTGCGCTGGTTGACTCGGCGCTGCATCGAGGCGGGCAGCATGGCCCTGCTCGAGTTGCCCGGCCTGCGTGATGAGCGGCGCGCCGTGTTGCCGGGTGGCCTGGCCATCCTGACGGTGCTGATGCAGGAATTTGCCGTGGACGAACTCAGGCCCACGCGTGCCGCGTTGCGCCAGGGCGTGATCTTTGACTTGCACCAGCGCTTGCGCGCTGCACGGGAGCCTGATCTGCCAGGCTGGCGCGAAGAGACCATCGCCGAACTGCAGCGTCGCTTCCAGGTGGACCTGCGCCAAGCCGCCCGCGTCCAGGCCCTGAGCCTGAGCCTGTACGAGCAGCTGAGCCAGGACGGCGACGTGCATCAGGCCGATGTGCCTGACCATGGCGCCCAGGAGGCCCGCCTGGAGCTGGCCTGGGCCGCGGCCCTGCACGAGATCGGCCTGTGCATCTCGCACCACGACCATCACCGCCACAGCGCCTACCTGCTGGCCCACATCGATGCGCCCGGCTTTTCGCAGAGCCAGCAGCGTCGCATGGCCGACATCGTGCTTGCCCAGCGGGGCGGACTGCGCAAGGTCGAAGCGGCCCTGGCCGATCCGGTGCGCCGTCTGCAGATCCTCGCCCTGCGCCTGGCTGTGCTGCTGTGCCATGGCCGGGGAGACCTGGGCGGGCAGCCGCTCAAGCTGATGCGACGCGACCGCATGGTCAGGCTGTCACT
>JBJOKP010000184.1:0-5604 GCA_046046045.1 Pseudomonadota bacterium
CAGGCCCAGGGCGGCAGCCAGGGCCTCGGCCTCGGCGGCTGCGGCCTCGAGAAAGTCCATGGCCGCATCGGCCTCGCGCGCCTCGGCGCGCAGCAGGGCCAGGTGGCTGTAGGGCGGCAGGCCGGCGCTCTGGCGTTCGGCCAGCTGGCTGGCGGCAAAGGCCAGGTAGTCATGCCGCTTCAGCGCCTGGTAGAGGGCGTGATCCGGGTGCCAGGTGGGCACCCAGAGCTCGCTGCGGTCGGCCCGGGCGGCGTCACGGCCGGCCCGGCCGCCGGCCTGCATGAGCAGGGCGAAGAGGCGTTCGGGCGCACGGAAGTCGGCCGAATAGAGGGCCGAGTCGGCATTCAGCACGGCGACGAGGGTGACGCGGCGGAAGTCGTGGCCCTTGGCCAGCATCTGCGTGCCCACCAGCACGTCGATCTCGCCGGCATGGGCGGCGGCAAGCTGGCCGGCCAGGCTGCCGGCGCGGGCGGTGGTGTCGGCATCGATGCGGCCGATGCGGGCGCCCGGCAGCAGGTCGGCCAGCTGCTCCTCGATGCGTTCGGTGCCACGGCCCATGGGCTGGATGTCCGGATCGCCGCAGCTCGGGCAGGCCCGCGGCACGGCCTCGGCAAAGCCGCAGTGGTGGCAGCGCAGGCTGCGGTCGCTCTTGTGGAAGACCCGCCAGGCGCTGCAGGCGCTGCAGGCGCTTTTCCAGCCGCAGCTGGTGCAGTGCAGCACCGGCGCATAACCGCGCCGGTTCAGCAGCACCAGGCTCTGTTCACCGGCGGCCAGGCGGGCCCGCAAGGCCTCGATGAGGGGCGGCACCAAGAGGGTGTCGGTCAGCGACTGCCGGCCGAACTGGGCCTTGAGTCGGGCCAGGTCGACCAGGCGTACCGCCGGCAACACACCGTCGCCAATGCGGCTGGGCATGCTGAGCAGGCGGTAGCGTGCGGCCTCGCGGACGCTCGTCGGAGGTGGCGCCGGGGAGGCCGCGGTGGCGCCGGATCGGGGCAGGCTGCCCTCGTTGCCATCCTCCGGCCGGCCACCGGCGTTCCACCAGCTTTCCAGCGAGGGCGTGGCCGAGCCCAGCAGCACCGGCACACGCTCGCGCCGGCCGCGGTAGACCGCCAGATCGCGGGCGGAATAACGCGCGCCCTCCTGTTGCTTGTAGGAAGGATCGTGCTCCTCGTCCACCACGATCAGCCCAAGGCGGGGCAGCGAGGTGAAGACCGCCAGGCGTGTGCCCAGCACCAGGTCGGCATGGCCCAGATGGGCCAGCAGCCAGTGCTGCAGGCGCTGGGCCGGCGTGAGGCCGCTGTGCAGGGTGACGATGCGACGGGCCGGGAAACGCTCGCGCAGCCGGGCCTCGAACTGCGGCGTGAGGTTGATCTCGGGCACCAGCAGCAGGGCCTGGCCACCGGCGGCCAGGGTGGCCTCGACCCGGCGCAGATAGACCTCGGTCTTGCCGCTGCCGGTCACGCCATGCAGCAGGCAGGGCGCCGGATCGGGCCGGGTGGCCTCGGCCTCCAGGGCGGCCAGCACCTGGGCCTGTTCCGGGCTGAGCGCGGGCAATTCGGGCTGGGCCGCGGTGGCTGATGGCAGGACAGGGGCCGACGCAGCGGCACCGTCCGGGGGTGCCGCCAAAGCCGCCGCCCCCGCCGTGGCCTGGCGCCGCCGCTTGGCGGGCGCCGGCGCCAGCGTCTCGGGCAGCCACAGGCGGCGCAGCCTGGCGAGGCGGCGCTCGAGCTGCACCGGCTCGAGCTGGCGCAGCTCGGGCGGTAGCACGGCCAGCACCAGTTCGCCCAGGGCGCGCTGGTAGTAGCGGGCGGCGAAGTCGAGCAGGTCGCACCAGGCCGGGCCGAAGGGTGGCAGGGCGTCGAGCACGGCGTCGATGCGGCGCAGGGAGCCCTCAGGCGCCGGCGGTGGCACGCGCGCCATCCCCGCCAGTTCGGACTGCGGCGATGCTGCGCCCTGATCCGGCGCGGATGCCGCGCTGCCAGCCCCAGGCTCATCGCCAGGCCGAGCTTCGTCCAGCTCCGCCGCCAGCCGCGGCCAGGCCACGCCGGTGACGGTGCGGCGGCCCAGCGGCACCCGCACCAGACGGCCGGGTGGCAGCGGGGCAGGTGCCAGGTAGCTCAGGTGGCCGCTGAGCTCGGCATGGCGCGGCAGGGCCACCAGCACATCCTGGCGGATCCAGCCATCCCCGGCTTCGGGGGGCGGCAGGGCGGTAGCCTCCATCAACTTAGTCCCGCTTGTTCGCGTGGATTCGACGTTTGGCGTCGAAGTCCTTGATTCGATTGGGCTTTCCACACCTGTCCACGGAATCTGTGGATAACTCTGTGGGCAAGGTGAGCAAGAGGCTCGCAAACGCTTGTCAGCATTGCAACTGGGCTGGAATGCCTGCCCATGCAGCAGGTGCGGGCAGTTTGCAAATCAAGCACTTAGCGCATGCGACGGACATGCCCGGCTTGACAAACGCCAAACTTCGGTTACGGCACCTCCTCGGCGCCACTGGGGATAACTGAAGCCCCGAAGACGGCACCCGCGTGAAAGTTGCACGAAAGTGAGGCGTGATGCTGTCTGTCCCGTGGACAGGTGGCCCAAGGCACCGGCAGCCGGCGCGGCCCGCTCCGACGCCTGTTCCGCGCCACGGCGGGCCATCGTCCACCACGCACCTCGGCATGCCAGCCTGACCGGATCCCGGTCAGGTCGCCCCACTTTCTTAGTCGCCCGGGGAGTCTCAGGCCGCGGCGCGCATGGCGCGCGAATGGCTGTGCACCGTCTCGACCAGCACCGAGACCGACTCGGGCGGCGTGTACTGGCTGATGCCGTGGCCCAGGTTGAACACGTGGCCGGGATGGTTGCCGTAGCTGTCCAGCACGGCGCGCGCCTGGGCCGCAATGGCCTCGGGCGGGGCGAAGAGCACGTTGGGGTCGAGGTTGCCCTGCAGCGCCACCTTGTGGCCGACGCGGCGGCGCGCCTCGCCCAGGTTCACGGTCCAGTCCAGCCCGACGGCGTCGACGTCGCTGGCGGCGATCTCGTCCAGCCACAGCCCGCCGCCCTTGGTGAAGACGATGGCCGGAATGCGCTGGCCCTCATGCTCGCGGATCAGGCCGGCCAGCACGCGCCGGGTGTAGGCCAGGCTGAAATGCTGGAAGGCGCCGTCGGCCAGCACCCCGCCCCAGCTGTCGAAGATCATCACCGCCTGGGCGCCGGCCTTGATCTGCTCGTTCAGATAGGCGGCCACGCCGTCGGCCGTGACGGCCAGCAGCCGGTGCATCAGGTCGGGGCGACCGTAGAGCATGGACTTGACCAGGCGGTAGTCGTCGCTGCCGCCGCCTTCCACCATGTAGCAGGCCAGGGTCCAGGGGCTGCCGGAGAAGCCGATCAGCGGCACCCTGCCGTTCAGCGCCTTGCGGATGGAGGTGACCGCGTCGAAGACATAACGCAGCTTGGCCATGTCCGGCACTTCCAGCCGGGCGACCGCCGCTTCGTCACGCACCGGGCTGGCGAACTTCGGCCCCTCGCCGGCCGCGAAGCTCAGGCCCAGGCCCATTGCGTCGGGCACGGTGAGGATGTCGCTGAAGAGGATGGCAGCATCCAGCGGATAACGGTCCAGCGGCTGCAGCGTCACCTCGGTGGCCAGGTCCGGCGCGGTGGCCAGGCCCATGAAGCTGCCGGCCCGCGCCCGCGTGGCGCAGTACTCCGGCAGATAGCGACCGGCCTGGCGCATCAGCCAGACGGGCGTGTGGTCGGTGGGCTGGCGCCACAGGGCGCGCAGGAAGTTGTCGTTCTGGAGCGGGGCGTTCATGCCTCATTCTAGGCAGCGGCCCGCGGCCGGCCATGGGGCCGGAACCTGTCCTGGATCAACCCCGGGCCGGCTCAGGCGTGCAGCCGCGTACGCTGGAAGCCGGCTCAGCCATGCAGCCGGCTGTGCCGCGGCACGCTGGCCAGCAGGAACTCCATCTGGTCGGTGAGGATGCGCCGGCCGCGCAGGATCATGTCCTCGTGCAGGCTGGGCACATAGGGCAGGTAGAGCAGTTCCAGCCCGGCCTCGTGCAGCAGGCGGCTGCCCTTGCGGCCGTTGCAGCCGCGGCAGGCGGTGATGCAGTTCATCCAGGTGTCGCTGCCCCCGCGCGAGGTGGGCACGATGTGCTCGCGCGTCAGCTGCTCGCTCGGGAAGTGGTGGCCGCAGTAGGCACACACCTGGCGGTCGCGCGCGAAGAGCTTGTGATTCGTGATGGCCGGCACCTGGCGCCAGGCCCGGCTGGGCACCGCCCCGCGCACCGCCACGATGGCATGCACCTCGATGCGCGACTGCAGGCCGCTGACCCGCTGGATGCCCCCGCGCAGGACAGTGCAGGGCTCACCCAGTGTCCAGGCGATGGCCTGGCTGGCATAGAGGGTTGCCGCTTCCTTCGTGGTGATCCAGGCCTGCGGCCGGCCCGACACATCCAACTGCAGCACGTCCATGACACGCTCCTGCGCGCAAGCATAGAACAAGCCAGCCAGCCCTACCACCGCGGCGGGACATGGCGCCGCCACTGTCGCGTGCGCCCGACCGCCGCACCCCCTCGTGCAGGCCCGGCGAACGGCTTGCAATCCTGTCAGCTTCATGCAAAATAGAACGACCGTTCGTTTTATTTAACCCCCCTTCCCTTCAGCCCCGCCCGCCGCCGTGAGCCCGTCCACCAGCCCCCCCCTCGCACGCCCTGCCCGCGCCGGCAGCCGCAGTGCCCAGAAGGGCCAGCAGACCCGCGCCGTCATCCTCGAAGCCGCCCTGGCCCTGGCGGCACAGAAAGGGCTGGAGGGCCTGTCCATCGGCACCCTGGCCGAGGTGACGGCCATGAGCAAGTCGGGCGTCTTCGCCCACTTCGGCTCGCGCGAGGAGTTGCAGATCTCGGTGGTGCGCGAGTACCACGTGCGCTTCGAGGACGAGGTCTTCTACCCCGCCCTGCGCGAGGCGCGCGGCCTGCCTCGTCTGTCGGCCCTGTTCGAGCGCTGGCTCAAGCGGGTGTCGGTCGAACTGGATTCGGGCTGCCTCTACATCAGCGGCGCGGTGGAGTTCGACGACCGCCCCGGCCCGGTGCGCGACGCCCTGGTCGACATGGTGCGCACCTGGCAGGCCGCCATCGAACGCGCCATCCGCCAGGCCGTCGAGGAAGGCCATCTGCTGGCCCGCACCGACACCCTGCAGCTGATGTTCGAACTGCACGGCCTCATCCTGGCCCTGCACCACGACGCCCGTTTCCTGCGCACCCCCGGCGCCATGGAACGCGCCCGGCGCGGCTATGACCGCCTGGTGGGCCATCACCTCACCCCTGGCGTGACCCTGCCGGCGCTCTCGCTGAACCCGCCGCCGCCGCAGCGCTGACGCGCCCGGCCGGTCGTCCCGGTTTTTCCTGTCCCGCAGCCAGTCTGGCGGCAACTTCCATCGATCCCCATCCCTTCCAGGAGACATCCATGCCCGTCTACAACCCGCCCCTGCGCGACATGCAGTTCGTCCTGCACGAGGTGCTCGACGCCACCCAGACCCTGGCCGCCCTGCCGACCCATGCCGACGTCGATGCCGACACCATCAACGCCGTGCTGGAAGAGGGCGGCAAGTTCGCCGCCGAGGTG
>JBJOKP010000185.1:0-5552 GCA_046046045.1 Pseudomonadota bacterium
TTTGCTGCACCGCCACACGTAGGGCGGCATCTATGTCAGCCACCGCGTTTTCGTCGCGCGAGCGGGAGAGCTGCTGGATGAGCTCTTCCAGTTGGCTGCGCTGCAGGGCCACTTCCGCCAGTCGGGAATCCAGCAGGGCCAGCTTGGCGGCCGTCTCGCGATTGGCCTCCACCGCCTGCTTGGCCAGCAGGCGCGCCTCGTCGGCATGTTCAGTGCCCGTCTGCACCCGCCGCACGATCTCGCGCTCAAGGCCCTGGGTCTGTTCACGCCCGCTCCAGCCCAGCCAGAGGGCGGCCAGGCCCAGAAGAAGGAGGAGCACCAGGGCTGGCGGCAGCCAGGCCGGCGCCTCGGTCGACGTCAGGGCCGCCGCGGACGGGGCGGCGGCTGGCGACGCGACATCGGGGCCGGCGGACTCGGACGCCGTGGCGGCATCCGCACTCAAGCCACGCACTTCGAGCACATCGTCTGCGGAGGAGGAAGACTTCGGATTCACGACTCGCGGCCTTGGATCGACGGACAGATCGGCCCAGGGCCGCAAGGCATTCTATCGATGCGGCCTGTGCGATTTGCCACAACCCGGGCCCGACTCACGGGGCCAGGTCATGCAGGGCGGCCAGCACCGAGTCCAGCGGCGCCGAGGCGGTCCGCACCTCGCCCCAGCCGGCCTCGATCACCGTCTGGGCGATGCGCGGATGGGTGGCGATCGCACGCAGGCCGCGCCGGGCGCCGGCCTGGCCGGTGGCCGCCAGATGGTCATCAAGATGGCGCACGGCCTGTGAACTGCTGAAGAGCCAGACATGGTGGGCCGGCTCGGCCAGGGCCGCCATCAGTTCGACAGGCGGCACGGCCGGCGGCGCAACGCCCGGCTGTCCTGGCATGGTCTGCAACCAGGCCGGGGCGGTCTGGCGGTAGATGGGCAGCAAGTCGACGGCGGCGCCGGCGCTGCGCAGGGTGGTGGCCAGCCAGTCCCGCCCGCCCTCGCCGCGCACGATGAGCACCGAGCGGCCGGCCCAGTCCATGCCGGACAGGCGGTCGCGCCAGAGCGCCTCGGCATCGAAGCTGGCCGAACCAGCCTGGGGCGCCAGGATGCAAGCCTCGGGCACTCCGGCCGCCCGCAGCGCCGCCACCGTGCCCGGGCCGGTGGCGCCGGCCAGGGTGGCCTCGCTCAGGGGACCGGGACCCGAGGCCTCGCCCGCATCGACGGCAGGGCCCGTTTCGTCCCTTCCTCCGGCCCCTTCAATGGCGCCCGGCCAGGCCAGGCCGGCGGGCCGGGCGGCGACAAACTGAGCCACGGCGTTGGGGCTCACGAACATCACCAGGCGCCGGCCGGCCAGGCCCAGCCAGGCCTTGCCGGCCAGGGCTGCCCCTTCAGCCAGGGCCTCGATACCCAGCAGCGGCAGGGCCAGCGCCGCCTGGCCACGGGCCTGCAGCCGGCGCACCCAGTCTCCGGCCTGGGGCTCGGGCCGGGTGACCATCAGGATGAGGGCGGCGCGGGACATGGAGGAGCAGCTGGGCGCAATCGGCATCCGAGAGGCGGCTGGCGCGAGCCGATCCGTCAGGATCAGTCTGCTGCCAACCCCTTGCAGCGCAGCCTGCGCCTGTCCGGCTCAGGCCGTGGCCGAGGGCAGGGCTGCCAGCAGGGCCTGCCCGCCCTGGGCCAGCAGCTGGTCGGCCACGGCACGGCCCATGGCCTCGGCCGCGGCGGCATCGGCGGGCTGGCCACTGGCTTCGGCCCGGATGAGGGGCTGGGCGGCGTTTTCGGGGTGACCCAGCAAGGCCTTGAGCTGGAGCTGGCCGTCGGCCTGCCAGGTGGCGAAGGCGGCCAGCGGCATGGAACAGCTGCCACCCAGGGCGCGCGAGACGGCACGTTCGGCATGCACGGCCAGCCAGGTCGGCCGGTCGGTGAGATCGGCGAAGGCCTGCAGCAGGGCGGTCTGATCAGCCCGGATCTCGATGCCCAGGGCACCCTGGCCGGCGGCCGGCAGCATGTCGACAGGTTCGATGACGGTGCGGATGCGCTCGGCCAGGCCCAGGCGCTTGAGGCCGGCCGCCGCCAGCACGATGCCGTCGTACTGGCCGTCGTCCAGCTTGCGCAGACGGGTGTCGAGGTTGCCGCGCAGCGGCTCGATCTGCAGGTCGGGCCGCAGGGCGCGCAGTTGCACCACCCGGCGCAGGCTGGAGGTGCCGACGCGGGCGCCGCGGGGCAGTTCGCTGACGCGGGCGTACTTGGGGCTCACCCAGGCGTCGCGCGGATCCTCGCGTTCCAGCACGCAGGCGAGCACGAAGCCTTCGGGCAGCTCCATCGGCACATCTTTCAGCGAATGCACGGCGATCTGGGCCCGGCCGTCCTCCAGCGCGGTCTCCAGCTCCTTCACGAACAGGCCCTTGCCACCCACCTTGGAGAGGGCGCGGTCGAGGATCTGGTCGCCCTTGGTCGTCATGCCCAGCAGCTCGACCTGCCAGCCCAGGCGGGCGCCCAGCAGGTCGCGCACATGTTCGGCCTGCCACAGGGCCAGGCGGCTCTCGCGGGTGGCGATGACGTAGCGGGAGGCGGAGGTGGTCGAAGTGGTGGCGGCGCTCATGGCGCCATTGTCAGGGATGGGCCGGCCGTGGTCCTGATCTTGCGTGCCCGGCCTGCGCATGGCCCGGCCCGCCCTGTCGTCGGGTCGCCGTCGCAGCCGGCCGTACCCGCGCCGTACCCAGGCACCGGCAGGTGGGCTGCTAGGATTGAATGTAATCAGGTTACTCAACTTTCGGCATCGAGGTTTCAATGGCGCGCCCGTCCTCCCGCTCTCCCGCCGCCAAGGCGGCCCCGGCCTCCGCCCCCAGGGCGAAACGCGCCAGCGCAGCGGCCGCGCCGGCGACACCGGCCGGGGTCCACCGGGTCGAAGCCGCCCCGCCCTCGGCCGAGGACATCGCCATCAAGGACCGTCCACTCACCGAGGACATCCGCCTGCTCGGCCGCATCCTGGGCGAGGTGATCCGCGAGCAGGAGGGCAAGGATGCCTACGAACTGGTCGAGCGGGTGCGCCAGCTCTCCGTGGCCTACCGCTTGAAAGCTGATGCCGGCGCCGGCAAGGCCCTGGACCGCCTGCTCAAGAACCTCACCATCGACCAGACGGTGAGCGTGATCCGCGCCTTCAGCTACTTCAGCCACCTGGCCAACATCGCCGAGGACCGCCACCACGTGCGCCGCCGCGAGGTGCACGAGCGCCAGGGCCACCTGCAGGAAGGCTCGCTGGCCCTGTGCTTCGAGCGCCTGGCCGATGCCGACGTGCGCGCTGCCGACATCGCCACCACGCTGGCCGGCGCCTACATCTCGCCGGTGCTGACCGCCCACCCCACCGAGGTGCAGCGCAAGAGCATCCTCGATGCCGAACGCGCCATCGCGGTGCTGATCGGCACCCGCGAGGATCTGCACACGCAGGCCCAGCGCGACGAGAACGAGGCCCTGCTGCGCGCCCGCGTTACCCAGCTCTGGCAGACGCGCATGCTGCGCACCACCAAGCTCACCGTGGCCGACGAGATCGAGAACGCGCTGAGCTATTACGAGAGCACCTTCCTCAGCCAGATCCCGCGGCTCTACCGCGCCATCGAGAAGGCCCTGCCCGGCCACGACATCGCCAGCTTCTTCCGCATGGGCAACTGGATCGGCGGTGACCGCGATGGCAACCCCAACGTCACCGCGCCCACGCTGCAGCAGGCCCTGGCGCGCCAGGCCGAGACGGTGCTGCGCTTCTACCTGCGCGAGGCGCATGCCCTGGGGGCGGAGCTTTCCATGTCCCAGCTGCTGGCGCCCGTGACGCCGGCCATGCAGGCCCTGGCCGATGCCTCGCCCGATGACAGCGCCCACCGCGATGACGAGCCCTACCGCCGCGCCCTCATCGGCATCTACGCCCGCCTGGCTGCCAACCTGCACGAGATGACCGGCACCGAGGCCCTTCGCCATGCCGTGCCGCCGCAGAACCCCTACCCGGATGCGGCCGCCTTCCTGGCCGACCTGCAGACCATCGAGGCTTCGCTCAAGCACCACCATGCCCAGGCCCTGATCGCCCCGCGCCTGGCGCCGCTGATGCGCGCGGTGCGCGTCTTCGGCTTCCACCTCGCCACGGTGGACCTGCGCCAGAGCTCGGACAAGCACGAGGCCGTGGTGGCCGAGCTGCTGGCCGAGGCCGGCGTCTGCGCCGACTACAGCGCCCTGGCCGAGGCTGACAAGCGCAGCCTGCTGATGGCCCAGCTCTGCCAGGCCCGGCCGCTGCGCGTCATCGGCAGCACCTACAGCGACCATGCGCAGAGCGAGCTGGCCATCTTCGAGGCGGCCCGGGTGATGCGCGCCACCTACGGGCGCGAGGCCATCCGTCACTACATCATCTCCCACACCGAGGACGTGAGCGACCTGCTGGAGGTGCTGCTGCTGCAGAAGGAAACCGGCCTGCTGCACGGTCCCCAGGGCGGCTCGCTGGCCACGGGCCAGGCGGTGGCCGACCTCATCGTCTCGCCCCTCTTCGAGACCATCGCCGACCTGCGCAACGCCGCGCCCATCATGCAGGCCTATTACGCCCTGCCCGGCATCAAGGCCCTGGTGCAGCGCTCGGGCGGCGAGCAGGACGTGATGCTGGGCTACTCCGACAGCAACAAGGATGGCGGCAGCTTCACCAGCAACTGGGAACTCTACGCCGCCGAGCTGGCCCTGGTGGAGCTGTTCAGCGCCGGCGGGGCGGCCGACGGCCTGCGCCTGCGCCTCTTCCACGGCCGCGGCGGCACGGTGGGCCGCGGCGGCGGCCCGAGCTACCAGGCCATCCTGGCCCAGCCGCCCGGCACGGTGAACGGCCAGATCCGCCTGACCGAGCAGGGCGAAGTGATCTCGTCCAAATACGCCCACCCCGAGATCGGCCTGCGCAACCTGGAAACGCTCGTGGCCGCCACGCTCGAGGCCACCCTGCTGCACCCGACCCAGAGCGCGCCGCCGGCCTTCCTGCAGGCCGCTGCCGCCATCTCGCAGGCCAGCTTCGATGCCTACCGCCAGCTGGTCTACGAGACGGAGGGATTCACCGAGTATTTCTTCGCCGCCACGCCCATCCGCGAGATCGCCGAGCTCAACATCGGCTCGCGCCCAGCCAGCCGCAAGGCCACGCGGGCGATCGAGGACCTGCGTGCCATCCCCTGGTCCTTCAGCTGGGGCCAGTGCCGCGTCGCCCTGCCCGGCTGGTGCGGCTTCGGCTCGGCCATCCGCGCCTTCCTCGATGGATCAGCCCAGCCAGGCGACACGGCAACCGCGGCGCCCAAGGGCCCGGTGCGCAAGGCCACCAAGTTGGCCGCGGCGGCGAAGAAAAGCGGCAAGGAGTCCGGCAAGGTCGCCGCCAGCGTCAAGGCCGAGGCCCCAACCGCCGACGGCTACGCCGAGCGCCTGGCCCTGCTGCAGCGCATGCACAAGGACTGGCCCTTCTTCCGCACCCTGCTCTCCAACCTCGACATGGTGCTGTCCAAGACCGACCTGGGCATCGCCGCGCGTTATGTGGAACTGGTCGAGGACGCCAAGCTCGGCAAGCGCA
>JBJOKP010000186.1:0-5546 GCA_046046045.1 Pseudomonadota bacterium
GACCGACACGCCGCGCTACCTCAAGATCCTGGGCGAGGAACTGGTGGCCTTCCGCGACGGCAGCGGCCGCGTCGGCGTGCTGCACGCGCACTGCGTGCACCGCGGCGCCTCGCTGGAATACGGCAAGATCGAGCAGCACGGCATTTCCTGCTGCTACCACGGCATGCAGTTCGACGTCGACGGCAGCTGCCTGCGCGTGCCCTTCCCGCAGGGCGAGGAGGAGGAGGGCGAGCGCTACCGCTGCTCCATCCGCCAGGGCGCCTACAAGGCCTTCGAGCGCCACGGCCTGGTCTTCGCCTACATGGGCCCGCCGGAAGACGAGCCGCCCTTCCCCGAGTGGGAGGGCAACTTCACTGTCATCGAGGGCGACGAGCTGGTGCCGTACAGCAACTTCCAGCACTGCAACTGGCTGCAGGTGCAGGACAACGCCGCCGACAACTACCACACCATGGCCCTGCACGCGAAGCGCCAGGTGACCGGCGAGCACTACCAGGGCACGACCTTCGACGAGGTGGGTGCGGCCTCGATGGAGGTGCCGCCCGACATGCACTTCGTGCCGGTGCACGGCGGCCGGGCCCTGGCCTGCTCGGGCGCGCGCCGGGCCGACGATGGCCACATGTTCATCCGCGTGCAGCAGCAGATCCTGCCCAACCTCAGCCTGCATGCGTATACCTCGGAGGATGGCAAGCAGAAGAAGCTCTTCAGCCGCTTCCACATGATCCGCTGGACCGTGCCGGTGGACGACCAGAACAGCAAGATGATGGGCTGGCGCGTCATGGGCCCGGGCATCGACACGCGCGGCGTGGGCATCAAAGCCATGGTGGGCTACGAGACCATCGACTTCCTCGAAGGCCAGGTGGCCATGCGCCGGCCCGAGCGTTTCGGCGACTACAAGCTCGAAGACCTGCCGCCCATCCCCAGCGACCATCGCGCCCGCCACAACTACAAGGCGGCGCAATACGCCCCGGGCGACTACGAGGCCATCATCAGCCAGCGGCCCATCGCCGTGCATGCGCTGGAGAACCCGACCAAGTTCGACGCCGGCCTCTACATGTTCCGCAAGCTGCTGCGCGACGCCGTGCGCGGCAGCAACCCGCAGGCCAGCCCGGAGGCCTTCGCCCAGTGGCTGCGCGACCAGGCCGGTGCGCCTAACGCCTATTGCTCGGGTAATGTCTTCGACCTGCCCAAGGGCCGCAACAACGAGGAGGAGGTGCGCCTGCGCCGCCACCTCGCCCGCCAGGTGGTGCGCATCATCACCGAGGCCGATGCGCTGAAGGGCGAGGCCCGCAGCGCCCAGATCAAGGAACGCATGGAAGCCCTTCAGGCCGAGGTGCTGGCCATGCGCGCGGCCGAACTGCCGGCGGCGGGCGCGCAAGCGTGAACGCGGCCCTGCCCCCCAGCGCCGTGGCCAGCCTGGGCACACATACCGACGCCGCGCCGCTCGGCGCCGACGGCACGCTGGCCCTGATGGTGCGCACCGTGCGCCGCGAGGCCGAGGGCGTGCACAGCTTCGAGCTGGTCGACCCCGAGGGCCGGCTGCTGCCCGAGGCCGGCGCCGGCGCCCATGTGGACGTGCACCTGGGCGGCGGCGTGCTGCGGTCCTACTCGCTGGCGGGTGACCCGGCCGAGCGGCGCCGCTGGCTCCTGGGCGTGCTGCGCGAGCCCCAGAGCCGCGGTGGCTCGCGTGCAATGCATGAGCAACTGCGCGTGGGCGAGACCCTGAGCGTGGGCGCGCCGCGCAACGCCTTTCCGCTGGCCGAGGGCGCTGCGCACAGCGTGCTGATCGCCGGGGGCATAGGCATCACGCCGCTCAAGGCCATGGCCCATGCCCTGGTGGCGGCCGGCCGCTCGGTCGAGCTGCACTACTGCGCCAGGACACCGCGCCATGCCGCCTTCGTCGACGAACTGCAGGCCTTGCTGCCCGCGGGCGCGCTGCACCTGCATTTCGACGGCGGGGACCCAGCCAAGGGCCTCGACCTGAAGGCCCTGCTGGCCGCGCCGCAAGAAGGTGCGCATGTTTATTACTGCGGCCCGGCCGGCTTCATGAAAGCCTGTGCCGCGGCCAGCGCCCACTGGCCGGCCGGCACGGTGCACAGCGAACACTTCAAGGCGCCCGAGCCGGCGGCGGATGCCCTGCCGGCTGGTGCCTTCGAGGTCAAGCTGGCGCGCAGCGGCGTCACCCTGCAGGTGGGCGCCGAGCAGACCATCGTGCGCGCCCTGGAACTCACCGGCCGGCGCGTGCCGACCTCCTGCCTCTCTGGTCTGTGCGGCGCCTGCAAGACGACCTACCTCGAGGGCGAGGTGGAGCATCAGGACTACATCCTCTCGGCCGAGGAGCAGAGTCACTGCATGACGCTCTGCGTCTCGCGCGCCCGCTCCCGCACCCTGGTGCTGGACCTCTGATCACCACGACCTCACCACACGTCCGCCCGCCTTTCACCGGAGCCACTTCATGCTGAACGACATCGCCGAACGCCCGGCCTCCGCCGCCGGCAGCGCCGCCCCGGCGCGCCGCAACCACTCCATCTACCAGCCCACCCAGGACGGCCTGATCTTTCCGGAGGTGCCCGCCTTCGACAACGTCGAGGCCGAGCGCCTGCACCGCAAGCAGCGCCTGGTCGCGGCCTGCCGGGCCTTTGCGCTCGAAGGCCTGGACTACGGCTTTGCCGGCCACCTGACCATCCGCGACCCGGAACGTCCCGAGCTCTACTGGACCAACCCGATGTGCGTGCACTTCGCCCAGGTCAGGCTCTCCAACCTCATCCTGGTGGACCACAAGGGCCGCGTGGTGCAGGGCCGCCATGCCGTCAACCGCGCCGGCTTCGTGCTGCATGCGGCGGTGCACGAGGCACATCCGGACATCCTGGCCATGTGCCATGCGCACACGGTCTACGGCACGGCCTTCGCCGCCCTGGGCCGGCCGCTGGACCCCATCTCGCAGGACGCCGCGGCCTTCTTCGAGGACCATGTGGTCATCAAGGACGAGGCCGGCCAGGTGGCCGTGGAGGAGAAGGCCGGCATCGCCGTGTGTGACTGGTTCAAGGGCGTGAAGGCGGCCATCCACCAGAACCACGGCCTGTTCACCGCCAGCCGTCACAGCATCGAGGCGGCGGCCTTCTGGTTCATCGCGCTGGAACGCTGCTGCAGACAGCAACTCATGGTCGAGGCCACCGGCCACAAGCCGGTGATGGTGCCGCCGGACCGCTCGCGCTACAGCCGCGAACACGTGGGCTCGGAATACATCGGCTGGCTGCACTTCCAGCCCATCTGGGACCATCTGCTCATCACCCAGCCGGACATGCTGGCCTGAGTGGTCTGGGAGACGGCCCGTGAACCTCGCCAAGCTACCCGTCCGCACCGACTTCGTCGAGGCGGTCTACCAGGCCCTGGTGGATGCCATCAGCGCCGGCCAGCTTGCGCCAGGCACCCGGCTCACGCAGGAGGACCTGGCCGAGCAGTTCCAGGTCTCGCGCTCGCCGGTGCTGCAGGCCATGCGTCTGCTCAAGAAGGACGGTCTGCTGCAGGACGCGCCCGGCCGCGGCATGCTGGTCGCCCCGCTTGATCCGGCCTGGACCGGCCAGCTCTACCAGGTGCGCGGCGCCCTCGACGCCCTGGCCGCCCGCCTGGCCGCCCAGCGCCGCGCCCAGCTGCCCGCCAGCCTGATCACCCAGGGCCGCGCGGCAGCGCTGAGCGGCGACCTCAAGGCCATGATCGATGCCGACAGCGCCCTGCACTGCGCCATCTACGAGGCCTCGGGCAACCCGCTCATCGTGCAGAGCGCCAGCCTGCACTGGCTGCACCTGCGCCGCGTGATGGGCGCGGTGCTGCAGCAGCGCAGTGGCCGCAGCGGCATCTGGGATGAACACGAGGCCATCTGCCTGGCCATCGCCCGCGGCGATGCCGAGGCGGCCGCCCAGCTTTCCTGGGGCCATGCCGAGGCGGCGGGCACCAACCTGGTGGGGAGCCTGCAGGCCACCCTGGCGCGCGACCAGCATGCCCGCGCCTGAGGGCAGCGATCCGGCGAGGCCGCCATCTGCGGCTGACACGCCACGGTGTCAATCTGGCGCAAGACGGCCTTCGACAATCCGCCGCCATGCTGGAACGCCTTGTCTATCGATCGCTTGCCACCCGGGACTTCGGGTCGCTGGCCCTCTTCAATCTGCTCACCCAGGCCCAGCTGCGCAACGAGCGCCTGCAGATCACCGGCCATCTGCTCTACCACGAGGGCCGCTTCACCCAGTGCATCGAGGGCCCGTCGGACAGCCTGGACCAGCTCTGGCAGAGCCTGCTGCAGGACGACCGCCATCGCGACATCGAGCTCATGCTGCGCCGGCCCATCAGCGAACGCCGCTTCGTCGAATGGAGCATGGCCTTCTCCACCTACCGCTCGCTCTATGTGCACGGCATGCGCGGCTTCTTCCCGGTAGAGCAGGACGGCCAGTCGCCTCTGGTGCCGCTTTGCATGACGGGGGACTGAGCCTGGCCACAGAGCGATCGCTGCAAGGCAGTTGAGTACCCCTGACTGGCTGCTGCCGGGAAGTTGGCTGGAATTCGGTGGGCTGTTGACGGGCCGTTGACTGGCTGTTGAACCCTCGCCGGGGTGGAAACGTTGCCGGTGCCCGTCTGTCGATGCCCTGTCCTGCAGGCGGGAGGCCTGCTGGCGTGCGGGCGCTGCCCGATGGCAGGCGCCAGCTGCGCCCAAAGGCGTAGCTTAAGTGGATGTTTCGCCGGCTTATCAAAGGTTCGATACCGGTGGAACCTCACATGATGGCGACCGTTCCTGGTGCAAAACGGTCTACGTCGTGTTGACAACCCTTCGTCGTCACCCCCTGGTGATCTGGCTGCTGGCCGCCGGCCTGGGCGGCGCCCTGGCCCTGTTGGTCCTGGGTTCGCCCCGTTGGCTGGGCGCGGCCGCTGCAGCGCTGCAACTGATCGCCACGCTCGAAATCTGCCGCCGCCTGCTGCGCGGCCAGGTCGCCGAGCAGGTTGCGGTCAGCCACTTCCTGGAGCAGGAGGCGGCCCTGGGGCACCGCGTGGCGCCCATCTGGTCCGGCCATATCGAGGCCTCGCGCAGTCAGACCGAGGCCGCGGTCACCGAACTCACCCGGCGCTTCTCCGCCATCGTGCGGCGCATCGAGGAGGCCCTGGGCGGCAGCGCCAGCCAGGCCCATGCGGCGGTCGACGGGCAGATGGACCAGGTCTTCGAGCGGAGCCGCAGCCAGCTCAACGGCCTGATCGACACGCTGCAGCAGGCCCACCAGGGCATGGGGCAGATGCTCGGGGACGTGCAGCAGCTCGACCAGTTCGCCGCCGAACTGCACCAGATGGCGGCCGACGTGGCCCGCATCGCCCAGCAGTCCAACATCCTGGCCCTCAACGCCGCCATCGAGGCCGCCCGCTTCGGCGAGCAGGGCCGCGGCTTTGCCGTGGTGGCCAAGGAGTTTCGCGAGCTGGCCCACCTGTCGGGCGAGACCGGACAGCGCATCGATGAACGGGTGGCCGCCGTGCGCCAGGCCATCTCCCAGGCCGGCCACAGCGCGGCCGAC
>JBJOKP010000187.1:0-5545 GCA_046046045.1 Pseudomonadota bacterium
CGGCTTGCCGGTGGTGATGCCAGCCACGGTCACGTGCCCCCCTCTTCCGGTGCAGCGTCCCCGGCAATCTCGCCGGCCTCGGCCCCGTTGCGCCTCCTCATCGTCGACGACCAGTCGCTCATCCGCCGTGGCCTGGCGATGATGCTGGCCAGCGAGCCCGGCCTGGTCGTGGTGGGCCAAGCGGCCGACGGCCTCGAGGCCATCGAGCTGGCCCGTGCCACCCGGCCCGACGTGGTGGTGATGGACCTGCAGATGCCACGCGCCAGCGGTGTGGTGGCCACGCGCGAGATCACCGCCCTGCTGCCTGGCACCAAGGTGCTGGTGCTCAGCACCTACGACGACGACGAACTGGTGTTCGAGGCCATCCGCGCCGGCGCCCAGGCCTATCTGCTCAAGGATGCGAGCGAGGCCGAGGTGATCGACACCATCCATGCCGTGCAGCGCGGCGAGGCCAGGCTCTCGCCGGCCATCGCGCGCAAGGTGATGGAGCAGTTCCGCCGCCTCAGCGGTGCCACGGCCGCCGCCGATGACAGCCCGACCCCTGCTGCAGCCAGCAGGAGTGCGGCGCCCTTCGTCCGCCCCGGCCACGGCGTGGGCGAGGAGCCGCTGACCGACAAGGAGGCGCGCATCCTCGACCTCATCGCCCAGGGCCTGTCGAACAAGCAGATCGCTGCCACCGTCTTCCTGGCCGAAGGCACGGTGAAGAACTACGTCAGCCGCATCATGGACAAGCTGCACGCCGACAGCCGCATCGAACTGGCGCTGCGGGCCAAGCAGGGCGGCTGACACGCCCAAGGCGCCGCAACCTCCGTGGCGCAATTCGGACAGGTCCATCGTCATCTGAGGCAGGCATACTGGGCTAATTTCTTTCCAGACAGGTGGCCGGTCATGATTCCCGAACAGATCAGCGTGCAGGACGGCTACGAGATGCGCTGCGGCGCCCGCGAGCTGGACACGGGCAAGTTCGAACCCACCCTGGTCATCACCCGCCAGGTCTGGCCCACGCGGGCCCGGGTGATCGCCGTGGCCCGGGGCGACCATGCCGAGGCGGCCACCGCCATCGATGCTGCCCGGGATGCCGGCCGGCTCTGGATGGCCAACTACGGCGTGTCCGGCCGCTGACAACACGGCCGCGGTCGTGTTGGGCGGCGCCGGCTCACACCGGCATGGCGCCCGGGCCAGTCCTGAACACCGGGCACGCAGTTCCGGGCTCGTCAGGATGTGGCGCTGGCGCACGGCGGTGTGGTGGAGCGGGCCGGGGCTGGTGAGTTGGCGCTGCCGGCCGTGGCGAGGGGGGCAAGCGGCTGATGTGGCGCAGGCCGAAGCGGCCCGCTGGCTTGGGCCGGGGACTGCGGGATACTCGGGTTTCCCCAGTGCCTGCCCACCGGTTCCAACCCGGTGGCCAAGCATCTGCCGACCCGGAGGCTCGTGCGCCGCAGTGCACCCGCTCCGGGCCTGGAGGCACCGCGCCGGTGCCTGCCTTCATGGAACCCGACGGGCCCGCGCCGGCCTTTCACCCCTCCGCCCCGGCGGCCGGATCTGACCGGCCACAGTCCGGGGCTCTGCATGATCCGACTGAACTATTCGATTGCCTTGCGCTACCAGGTGGGAGCGCCGGGCGCTGACGCCATCTTCAATGTCCAGGCCGCCCACACGGCGCGCCAGATCGTGGTGCACGAGAGCCTGGACCTCAGCCCGGGGGCGACCACCCGGGTCTGGGTCGATCCGCCCAGCGGCAACCGCTACCTGCGCATCGGCGCCCGCCCCGGGCCGCTGCTGCTGAGGTATGTCGCTACCGTGGACCTGGATCACCATGCCGCTGCGCCGGCCAGCCTGCAGCAGTTGCCCATCGCCGACCTGCCCGGGGCCGTGTTGCCCTATCTCTACCCCAGCCGCTACTGCGAATCCGACCGGCTGCAGCCGCTGGCCATGCAGCACTTCGGCCAGCTGCCCCAGGGCCATGCTCGCGTGCGAGCGGTGCAGGACTGGGTGCGCAGCCAGGTGCGCTATGTCTCCAACTCCTCGGTGGGCACCACCACCGCCTGCGACACCCTGGCCAGTGGCCAGGGCGTGTGCCGCGACTTCGCCCACGTGATGATTGCCCTGTGCCGGGCCCTCAACCTGCCGGCACGCTTCACCACCGGCCTGGACTACGGCGCCGACCCGATCCTGGGCCCGCCGGACTTCCACGCCTATGTGGAGGTCTACCTGTCGCACCGCTGGTTCCTGTTCGACCCTTCCGGCACGGCCATCCCCATGGGTTTCGTGCGCATCGCCACCGGCCGTGATGCGGCCGACTCGGCCTTCGCCACCCTGTTCGGCCCGGTGCAGGCCGAGCCCATGCAGGTCAGCATCCGGGCCCTGCCACCGGCCGATGGCTCGGGCCGCCTGCCCATCCACTGCGCGGACGCCCTCTCCACCGACACCGGTCCGGCCTAGCATTCCCGACTCATTGAGGAGACCCGACCATGCAGACCGCCGCCACCCCCCACATCGTCGGCTGGGCGCACACGCCTTTCGGCAAGCTTGATGCGCTCGACACCGAGGCGCTGGTGCGCGAGGTCGCGCGGCCGGCCATCGAAAGCGCCGGGCTGACGCCGGCCGACATCGACGGCGTGTTCGTCGGCCACTTCAACGGCGGCTTCGTGCCCCAGGACTTCAGCGGCGCGCTGGTGGCGCTGGCCGTGCCCGAGCTGCGCCACGTGCCCGCGGTGCGGCTGGAGAACGCCTGCGCCACCGGCTCGGCGGCCATCTGGGCGGCACTGGATGCCCTGGCCGCCGGCCGCATGCAGCGCGTGCTGGTGGTGGGGCTGGAGAAGATGAACACCCTGCCCACGGCCGAGATCGGCAAGGTGCTGCTCAAGGCCAGCTACGTGAAGGAAGAGGGCGGCATCCCCGGCGGCTTTGCCGGCGTGTTCGGCCGCATCGCGAGCGCCTACTTCGAGCGCTACGGCGACCAGAGCGATGCCCTGGCCACCATCGCGGCCAAGAACCACCAGCACGGCCTCTCGAACCCCTACGCCCACATGCGGCGCGACCTGGGGTTCGACTTCTGCCGCCAGCCCAGCGAGAAGAACCCCTACGTGGCCGGGCCGCTCAAGCGTTCCGATTGTTCGCTGGTATCCGATGGCGCGGCGGCGATGGTCATCAGCAAAGGCCCCATCGCCGGCGCGGCGCAGCCGGCGGTGCGCTGGCGCGGCCGTGCCCAGGTGAACGACTGGCTGCCGCTCTCGCGCCGGGACCCGACCCACTTTGCCGGCGCGGCGAAAGCCTGGCAGCAGGGCCTGGCCGATGCGGGCTGCGCGCTGGACGACCTGCACTTCGTCGAGACCCACGACTGCTTCACCATGGCCGAGCTGCTGGAGGTGGAGGCCATGGGCCTGGCGCCGCAGGGCCAGGGCGCCCGGGTGGTGCTGGATGGCGTCACCCGCGTGGGTGGGCGCCTGCCCATCAATCCCTCGGGCGGGCTCAAGTCGCGCGGCCACCCCATCGGCGCCACGGGCGTCTCGCAGCACGTGATGGCGGCCATGCAGCTGAGCGGCACGGCGGGTGACATGCAGATCGGCCAGGCCACGCGTGGTGCGGTGTTCAACATGGGCGGCGCCTCGGTGGCCAACTATGTGAGCGTGCTGGAAGCGGTGGCATGAACGCGGCCCAGGTCTGCAACCTCGCCCAGCTGCTGCGGCAGACGGCGCGGCTTTTCCCCGATCACACCGGTCTGATCCAGGGCGAACAACGCTGGAGCTGGCGCGAGCTGGACCAGCGCGTTGATGCCCTGGTCGCCGCCCTGCGTGGTTTGGGGCTGACCCAGGGCGACCGCATCCTCCAGCAGTCGCGCAACAACCTGGCCATGTTCGAGGCGGCCTGGGCGGCCTGGCGCATGGGCTGCGTGTGGGTGCCGACCAACTTCCGCCTCACGCCCGCCGAGGTGGCCTACCTCGGTGCCTCCAGCGGCGCCAAGGCGATGCTGGTGGAGACGGTGTTTGCGGGCCATGCCGAGGCGGTGCAGGCGGCGTCGACCGACCTTCAGCACGTGGTGTGGATAGGCCCCGATGCACCGACGGGTGCGCTGGCCTACGAGGCGCTGATCGCTGAGCACCACGGCGTGAACGAGCCCTTCGAGGCCACGGTGGCCTGGGACGACCCGCTCTGGTTCTTCTACACCTCGGGTACCACGGGCAAGCCCAAGGCCGGCATCCTGACGCACGGGCAGATGGGCTTCGTGGTGACCAACCACCTGGCCGACCTCATCCCCGGCACCACCGAACGCGACGTGTCCATCGCCGTGGCGCCCCTCTCGCACGGCGCGGGCGTGCATGCGCTGATGAACGTGGCGCGCGGTGCCGCCACCGTGCTGCTGGAGGGCGAGAAGCTCGACCCGGCGGTGGTCTGGCAGCTCGTCGAGCGCCACCGCGTGAGCAACCTCTTCACCGTGCCCACCATCGTCAAGGCGCTGGTCGAACACCCCGCCGTGGACCAGCACGACCACACCAGCCTGCGCTACGTGATCTACGCCGGCGCACCCATGTACCGCGCCGACCAGCGCCTGGCGCTGCAGAAGCTCGGGCCGGTGCTGGTGCAGTACTTCGGCCTGGGCGAGGTGACTGGCAACATCACCGTGCTGCCCACCCACATGCACTCGGCCGACGATGCCGACCCCAACGCGAACATCGGCTCCTGCGGCCGGCCACGCACTGGCATGGAGGTGGCCATCCTCGACGCCGAGCTGAAGCCCCTGCCCACCGGCGAGATCGGCGAGATCTGCGTGCGCGGCCCGGCCGTCTTTGCCGGCTACCACGGCAACGAAGAGGCCACGGCCAAGGCCTTGCGCGGCGGCTGGTTCCACACCGGCGACCTGGGCCGGCTCGATGCGCGCGGCCTGCTCTTCATCACCGGGCGCGAATCGGACATGTACATCTCGGGCGGCAGCAACGTCTACCCGCGCGAGTGCGAGGACCTGCTGCTCGAACACCCCGGCGTGGCCGAGGTGGCCGTGCTGGGCGTGCCCGACCGCCACTGGGGCGAGATCGGCGTGGCCGTGGTGGTGCGCCGCCCGGGCCACGAGGCGCTCAGCGCCGAGGCCCTGATCGCCTTCCTGGACGGCAAGCTGGCGCGCTACCGCTGGCCGCGCCAGTTCTTCTTCTGGGACTCGTTGCCCAAGTCGGGCTACGGCAAGATCACCAAGAAGGACGTGCGCGCCTTGCTGTACGAGCACGGCGAGATCCAGCCGGTCGAGGCGGGGTGAAGTCATGCGCGCGCGGACCGACCGGGTCTACGTCCATCAGTGCGACAAGGTCTGCGTCAGCCCGACTCGACGATCTCCAGCACCAGCTCGAAGGTCACCAGCACCGGGTTACGGCCACGCGCCAGGCGGCCTTGATGGCGGCCGCCCTGGTGGTCGATCAGGGTCACGTCGACCTCGGCGCGCAGCTCGCCCGTGGCGGCGTCGGTCACCACGCGGCCCTGGTTGACCAGGGTCTCGGTGACGAAGGGCTCCACGGTTCGCAAGGACTCCGGGCCATCCTCGAACACCACGCCCACCGTG
>JBJOKP010000188.1:0-5527 GCA_046046045.1 Pseudomonadota bacterium
ATGCCGCCCTTGCCGTAGACCGCGAAGACCTTGGCCGTGCCGATCTTGAGCGCCGGGTCGAGCGCGACCTGCACGCTGCCTTCGCCGTCCAGGCGCGGGTCACCCAGGCGCGCAGGGCGGCCGCGGCCTATGCTGGTCAGGGGGATGTGGACCGGCTCGCCCGCGGGCTCGCGCAGCAGAGCGGGGTCGATGGCGGAATTCATGCAGCGGCCCTTTCGGTGGCGGCGGGGAGGAAGACCCCTTCGAGACGGTCTTCGAGTTCCTCGCCGGCCCGGCGCAGCGCGGCCAGCGTGGAGTCATCGGGTTGCCAGTAGTTGCGCGCATGCGCTTCCAGCAGGCGGCTGGCCACCTTGGCCGAGGCGGTAGGGTTGAGGCGGGCCAGGCGGTCGCGCATGGCCGGGTCGAGCATGAAGGTCTGGGTCAGCTCCTCGTAGACCCAGGGCTGGACCTGGCCGGTGGTGGCCGACCAGCCCATGGTGTTGGTCACATGGGCCTCGATCTGGCGCACGCCTTCGTAGCCATGGTCGAGCAGGCCTTCGTACCACTTGGGGTTGAGCATGCGGGTGCGGGTCTCCAGCGCGACCTGCTCCCTGAGGCTGCGCACCGTGCCGCCGCCGCGCGTCTGGTCGCCGATGTAGACCGGCGGCACCTGACCACCGCGGGCCATGCGCACCGCCTGGGTGATGCCGCCCAGGGTGTCGAAGTAGTTGTCGACGGTGGTGACGCCCAGCTCGACCGATTCGAGGTTCTGGTAGGCCAGCTGCACGTCGGCCAGGGCGCTCTGCAGCAGCCCGGCATGGGCGCCGGCGCGGCCGCTGCGGCCATAGGCAAAACTCTTGCGCCGCAGGTAGGTGGTGGCGATCTCGTCGTCGGCGTCCCACTGGCTGCTGTCCACCAGGTGGTTGACGTTGGCGCCATACGCGCCTTCGGCATTGCCGTAGACCCGCAGCGCCGCGTCTTCCAGGCTGCAGCCATGGGTCTGCTGGTAGGCCAGGGCGTGCTTGCGGATGAAGTTCGATGCCAGGGGCTCGTCCTCGGCCGAGGCCGCCAGCCATGCGGCTTCGGCCAGCAGGCGGATCTGCAGCGGCAGCAGGTCGCGGAAGATGCCCGAGAGGGTGATCACCACGTCCACCCGCGGCCGGCCCAGCTCGGCCAGCGGGATGAGGCTGGCCCCGGCGATGCGGCCATAGCTGTCGAAACGCGGCAGGGCCCCCATCAAGGCCAGGGCCTGGGCGATGGGCGCGCCCTCGTTCTTGAGGTTGTCGCTGCCCCACAGCACCATGGCGATGGATTGGGGCCAGGCATGGCCATCGGCACGGTGGCGCTCGAGCAGGCGCTCGGCCTGGCGGGCGCCGTCCTGCACCGCAAAGGCGCTGGGGATGCGGAAGGGGTCGAAGCCGTGCAGGTTGCGGCCGGTGGGCAGCACGGCCGGGGTGCGCAGCAGGTCACCGCCCGGGGCAGGGCGTATGTAGCGGCCGTCCAGGGCGCTCAGCAGGCCGTCGATCTCGCTGTCGGCCAGCAGGTGGCGGCGCGCCTGGGCCAGCTCGGCCATGAGGGCGAGGTGGGCGGCATCCCGCGGCAGGCCGGCGCGGGCCAGGGCCTGGGCCGGCTCGGCACCCTCCACCAGGGCCTCGACGGCGCGGCGGTCGAGGGCCTGACCATGGCTGGCCTCGGCCATGGCCTGCAGCAGGTCGATCTGCTGGGCCGGCGTGGCGGGCCGGCCGGCCACATGCAGGCCGTGGGGGATGAGGGTGTATTCCAGCTCCAGCAGCCGGGCGGAAAGCCGGGTGATGCGGGCCTCGGTGGCCTGCGGGTCGGCGCCTTCTGCCAACCGCGTGTCCGCCAGCAGCGTGTCACCGGGCTCCAGCAGGTCCAGCGCAAGGGCCTGGCTGTGCAGCAAGGCGGCCAGGCTGTCGCGTTCGGCGGCATCGGGTTCCAGGCTGCGCCAGCGGTCCAGGCTGGCCTTGAGGTCGTTGAGTCCCTTGTACAGCCCGGCCTGGGTGATGGGCGGGGTGAGGTAGCTGACCAGCGTGGCGCCGCTGCGGCGCTTGGCGATGGCGCCTTCCGAGGGGTTGTTGGAGGCGTAGAAGTAGATGTTGGGCAGGTCGCCGATGAGGCGCTCGGGCCAGCAATGGCCGCTCAGGCCGCTCTGCTTGCCGGGCATGAATTCCAGCGCGCCATGGGTGCCGAAATGCAGCACGGCCTGGGCCTGGAAGTCCTCGCGCAGGTAGCGGTAGTAGGCCGAGAAGGCATGGGTGGGCGCCAGGCCCTTCTGGAACAGCAGGCGCATGGGATCGCCCTCGTAGCCAAAGCCGGGCTGCACCCCCACCAGCACATTGCCGAACTGGCGACCCAGGATGAAGAGGGCGCGGCCATTGCTCAGCTGGCGGCCCGGGGCCGGTCCCCACTGGGCCTCGATCTCCTTGAGCCAGGGCTCGCGCCGCACATGGTCGTCCACCGGGATGAGGGCGTGCACATTGGCATCGGCGCCGTGTAGGGCGGCATTGCCCTGCAGCAGGCTGTCGCGCAGGGCGTCGACGCTGGCAGGCAGCTCGACCGTGTAGCCCTGGGCCTGCAGGGCCTGCAGGGTGTGGAAGAGCGACTCGAAGACCGAGAGGTGGGCGGCGGTGCCCACATGGCCGGCATTGGGCGGGAAGTTGAAGAGGGTGATGGCCACGCGCCGCGTGGCGCGTTCACCGCGGCGCAGGCTGACCAGCTTGTCCACCCGCGCGGCAAGGGTGCGGGCCCGCTCGGGGCAGCTCGCCATGTCCTGCGGATGGTCCTGGGCGGTGAAGGTGCAGGCCTGGGCGCAGCCGCTGCAGGTGACACCGGCCGCACCGGGCCGGCCGCCGAAGGTGATGGGGCTGGTGCCGCCGTCCAGTTCGGGGATGGCCACCATGATGGTGTTCTCCACCGGCAGCAAGCCACGCTCGGAGGCGCCCCAGGTGTCCAGGGTCTGGAACTCCACCGGGTGGGCGGCGAGGTAGGGCACGTCCAGGTCGGCCAGCACCGCCTCGGCGGCCTGGGCATCGTTGTAGGCCGGCCCACCGACCAGCGAGAAGCCGGTCAGCGAGACCACGGCATCGACCTGGCAGCAGCCGTTGGGGCGGAAGTAGGCGTCGATGGCGGGCCGGGCATCCAGGCCGGCGGCATAGGCCGGAATGACCTTGAGGCCACGGGCTTCGAGCGCGGCGATCACGCCGTCGTAATGGCGGGTGTTGCGCGCCAGCAGGTAGGAGCGCAGCAGCAGCAGGCCGACCGTGCCGCGCTGTGACGGCAAGGTCGGGGTCGGAGCGCTGCGGCGACCGGCCAGGGCCAGTGACGGTGGGGCGGGCGGGAGCTGGGGCGGTGCCGGCAGATCGGCCAGGCGCTCGCTCAGGCGTGCGGCCATGCGCGGGTGGTAGAGCCCGGTCTCGGGATAGTCGACCGGTGCGGCGGCCTTGACCTGATCACGCAGCACCCGCCTGGGGCCATCGGCCGCCCGTGCCACCACATGGCGCACGAGGTTGAGCATGTTCTCGTCCGAGCCGCCCAGCCAGTACTGCAGGGAGAGGAAATAGGCGCGCACGTCCTGGGCCGTGCCCGGGATGAAGCGCAGCAGCTGCGGGATGCGGCGCAGCATCTTCATCTGCGCCGCGCCGCCGGTGGCCTTCTTCTGCGGATTGCCGCGCAGGCGCTTGAGCAGGGCCATGGGGCCGGAGGCCGGCCTGTCCATGTCGAAATGGCCCAGGCGGGTGAGCTTGACCACCTCGGCGGCCGAGGCCATGCAGATCAGCGCGTCGCACTGTTCGCGGCGGGCGCGCAGGTCGTCCAGGATGGGCAGGAAATGGTCTTCGAGGAAGAGCATGCCCGCCACGATGATGTCGGCCCGGGCGATGTCGGCGCGGCAGCGCGCCAGGGCCGGCTCGTTGCCGGCGAACTCGGCCGCGGCATGCAGGCTCAGCACCAGGCCGGGCAGCTCCGCCATCAGCGTGGGCAGGGCCCGCCGGGCCGCGCTGGCCAGGTGGGTGTCCATCATCACCAGGGTGATGCGGATGGGCGTGGCCCGTGCCGCGTCGGCCTGAACGGCCCCGCCGGCCTCAGCGGCTGAAGTGCGCCTTGGCATCGTAGAGGGTCTCCAGGGTGATGGTGGCCAGGCCCCGCTCCAGGGCGAAACGCTCGGTGTTGCGGCGGGCCTTGCCGCGCACGAAGAAGGGGATCTTCCTCAGCTCGCGCTCGGCATCCTCGGCCCAGGCGCTGATGACGGGCGCTGCGTGGTCAGCCGCTGCGCTGGCAGCCGGTGCTGCGGCGGCAGAGGATCGCTGCTCGGCCTGGGGCAGGGTGATGGGCTCCGCGGAAGTCAGCTCCGCAGAACGCAGCGGAGCATCGGCCTCTTCGCGCGGTCCGACAGGCTGCGGGCCGTGGCGGCACAGGTGCGACGGGGCGGCGTCCTCGTGGAACTCGGCGTCGCCCTTGAACATGTGCAGCAGGTGTTCCTCCAGGCCCATCATGAGGGGATGGACCCAGGTGTCGAAGAGCACGTTGGCGCCTTCGAAGCCCATCTGCGGCGCGTAGCGCGCGGGGAAGTCCTGCACATGCACGGGCGCCGAGATCACCGCGCAGGGCAGGCCCAGGCGCTTGGCGATGTGGCGCTCCATCTGCGTGCCCAGCACCAGCTCGGGCTGCAGTTCGGCGATCTGCGCCTCGACCTCGAGGTAGTCGTCGCTGATCAGGGCCTCCACGCCGTGGCGCTTGCCGGCCTCGCGCACCTCGCGGGCGAACTCGCGGCTGTAGCTGCCCAGACCGACGACCTGGAAGCCCAGCTCCTCGGCGGCGATGCGGGCTGCGGCGACCACATGGCTGGCATCGCCGAAGAGGTAGACCCGCTTGCCGGTGAGGTAGGTGGAATCGACCGAACGCGAATACCAGGGCGCGCGCGAGCGCGAACGGTCGAGCAGGGGCGTGGGGTCGATGCCGGCGAGGTCGGCGACCTCGGTGATGAAGTCGAGGGTCGCGCCCACGCCGATCGGGATGCTGCGGGTATGGGGCTGGCCATGGGTGCGGGCCAGCCAGGCCGCGGCGGTGCCGGCCACCTCGGGGTAGAGCACGACGTTGAAGTCAGCCTCGCTGAGGCGCGCCAGGTCGGCCGCACTGGCGCCCAGCGGGGCGACCACGGCCACGTCCACGCCGAGGTCCTGGAGCAGGCGGGTGATCTCGATGACGTCGTCGCGGTGGCGGAAGCCCAGGGCCGTGGGGCCCAGCAGGTTGCAACGCGGGCGCTGGCCGGCAGGACGAGCAGGCCGCTCAGCCCGTTGCGGTCGCCCGCCGGCCGGGGCCGGGCAGAGGCTGCGCACCAGCTGGTAGAAGGCCTCGGCCGCGCCCCAGTTTTCCTTGCGCTGATAGGCCGGCAGTTCCAGCGGGACGACGGGGATGGGCAGGCCCAGGGCACGGGCCAGGCCGCCCGGGTCGTCCTGGATCAGCTCGGCGGTGCAGGACGCGCCCACCAGCAGGGCGGCAGGCTGGAAGCGTTCGACCGCCTGGCGCGCGG
>JBJOKP010000189.1:0-5487 GCA_046046045.1 Pseudomonadota bacterium
CTGCCGGCAGGCCATGCCCCGCCGCTGCTCGCCATCGGCGGCACCGGCTCGGGCAGTGGCCCCGGTGCCGCCCCGACCCTCGCTCTGGCAACGGTCTGACCGAGACACCTGCCCCCGATCTCCGCCCGCATTCCTGCACGTATCCCCGCCCACCTTCACGCGCCACCTTCCGGACGAAAGGCCTCCCACCATGACCGCCACCGCTTCCGCCCCGCCCCCGGGTGCTCCTGCCCCAGCCAGTCTGGCGGGCAGCGCACGCCCGGCCTTGATCTACCGGCCGGTCGCCGGCCTGCTGGGCCGTCTGAGCCTGGGCCAGAAGCTGCTGGCGGTGGCCCTCATGCTGGCCCTGCCCCTGGTGCTCTTCATCGTGCAGCTGAACCTGCGCACCCAGGCTGACCTGAAAGTGGCGCGCGACGAACTGGCCGGCGCCCATGTGGCCCACCACATGCTGGACGTGATGAATTCGGTGCAGGAGTTCCGCACCGCCGCCGTGCTCTCGCGCAGCGACGCAGCCCTCAGCCCGGCCGACCACGGCCGCATCAGAGAGGCCCTGGCCAAGCACCTGACCGACGTCGACGAGGCCATCGTGACCCAGGGCTCGACCACGGCCAAGGACTGGGCGGCACTCAAGCCCGCGCTGGACAAGCTGCCCACGCTGTCGGCCTCGCCCGAAGGGGCGGCCGCGATCAGCGAACTGCTGGACCAGCTGCAGACCGTGGTGATCCGCGAGGCCGAGAACAGCGGCCTGCTGCTGGATCCGGCCGCGCCCAGCTACATGGTCATGGACCTCATGACCGAGCGGGTCTTCCAGTACGCCGAGGCCTTCGCCCACATGCGTGACCTGGTGCTGCAGGCCGCCATCGACGGCGTCTGGAGCGCGGATGACGCACGCCTCTATGCCGCCTCCAAGGTGCGGTTGCAGAACGCCCAGCTGGCGGTGAATCGCCGCATCGACGGCTACAACCGCACCGGCGAGACCCCGCTGGCCGGCTGGAGCGAAGCCTCGGCAGCGGTGGGTGGCTTCATCGCCAACGTAGAGCAGTGGCCGGTGGGCAAGCCGCTCAAGCTGGACGTCAAGGGTCTGGTCGGGCGCGGCGAGGCGGCGCTGGAGGCCATCGACGCCTTCCATGGCGGTACCGACGAGGCGCTCAAGCACCTGCTGCAGGGCCGCATCACCGGCTACACCGAACAGCTCTGGATCAACGGCGCCGTCACGGCGGCCAGCCTGGGCCTGGCGCTCTACCTCTACCTGGCCATCTCGGCCGGCGTGCGGCGCAGCGCCGCCAGCATCCGCGCCGCCGCCGATGCCGCCGCCCGTGGCGAGTTCAACCATGCGGTGCAGGTCGAGGGCCGTGACGAGCTGGCCCGCATCGGCCAGTCCATCGACCAGCTGCGTCGCACCCTGCTCGACCTGCAGGCCCGCCTGCGCCACATGTACGAGGAGGACCATGCCGGCGACCTGGATGCCCGCCTCGCGGCCAGCCACTTCGAGGGCGGTTTCCGCGACCTGGCCGAGCAGGTCAACGCCATGGTGAGCACCCATGTGGGCGCCAAGAAGGAGGCCGTGGCCGTGTTCGAGGCCTTCGCCCGCGGCGAGCTCGACACCCCCATGCGCGCCCTGCCGGGCAAGAAGGCCTTCATCAACGAGGTGATCGAGCAGGTGCGCGGCCAGCTCAAGGCCGCGGCCGAGGCCGCCTCGGTCAACCTGCGCGTGCGCATGGCGCTGGACGATGTCAACAGCGCCGTCATGATCGCCGACGACCAGGGCGTCGTCCGCTACGTGAACAAGTCGGTCATGCGCCTGCTGAGCGAGACGCAGAAGGACATCCGCCAGCACCTGCCCAACTTCGACGCGGACCGCATCGTCGGCCACCCGATGGACCAGTTCCACCGCTCGGGCGTACACCAGCGCCAGATGATCGACGGCCTGCGCCAGGTGCACCGCGCCGAGATCAAGCTGGGCCCCCGGACCTTCAACATGGTCGCCACGCCGGTCTTCAACGCCGATGGCAGCCGCAACGGCACCATCGTGGAGTGGAGCGACCGCACCATGGAACTGGCCGCCGAGCATGAAGTGGCCGGCATCGTCGAGGCCGCCGCCCGCGGCCAGTTCGATGCACGGGTGCTGATCGACGGCAAGAGCGGCTTCTTCCGCACCCTGGGTCTGGGTCTCAACCAGATGCTGGCCACCACCGAGGCCAACCTCGGCGAAGTCAGCGCGGCCCTCTCGGCCATCGCCGCGGGCGACCTGCGCCAGCGCCTCGAGGGCGAGCATGAGGGCATCTTCGCCCGCCTGCAGGCCGACGTGAACCGCATGGTCAACCAGCTGGTGCAGATCATCGGTGACGTCAACGTCGCCGCCGAGCAGCTCACCGCCGCGGCGGGCCAGGTCTCGACCACCTCGCAGACCCTCTCGCAGGCCGCCTCGACCCAGGCCGCCGGGGTGGAGGAGACCACCGCCTCGCTGCAGGAGATGGCTGCCTCCATCAAGCAGAACGCCGACAGCGCCACCATCACCGACGGCATGGCCACCCAGGCCGCCCGCGAGGCCACCGAAGGCGGCAACGCCGTGGGCCAGACGGTGCAGGCCATGCAGTCCATCGCCACCAAGATCTCCATCATCGACGACATCGCCTACCAGACCAATCTGCTGGCGCTCAACGCCGCCATCGAGGCGGCCCGGGCCGGCGACCATGGCAAGGGCTTTGCCGTGGTGGCGGCCGAGGTGCGCAAGCTGGCCGAACGCAGCCAGGTCGCGGCCCAGGAGATCGGCGCCCTGGCGGCCTCGAGCGTGCAGCTGGCCGAGAAGGCCGGCGGCCTGCTGGGCCGCATGCTGCCCTCCATCAGCAAGACCAGCGAACTGGTGCAGGAGATCGCCGCCGCCTCAGGCGAACAATCCGGCGCGGTGGGTCAGATCTCTGGCGCCATGGGTCACCTCAACGGCGTGACCCAGCAGAACGCCTCGGCCTCCGAGGAGCTCTCGGCCACCGCCGAGGAGATGGCGGCCCAGGCCACCCAGCTGAGCGAGCTGATGAGCTTCTTCAAGCTCAGCCACGAGGCGGCCGATCCGCAGCCGGCCCTGCGCCGCAGCAGCCCGCGCACCAGCGCCGCAGCCCTGCCCGCCGGCCTGCCCAAGCGGGCGCCCAGCCACAGCATCGACCCTCCGGCCAGCCTGGCCAGACGTCAGCCGGCCCCGGGGCGTGCTGCGCCGCTCGCCTCCAGCAGCCCGTCGCCGGACCCCTACGAGCCGGTGGACGAACGCAGCTTCTCCCCGTTCTGAGTGTGACCTCGCGGAGTCCCAGCCATGATCCCCGTCGACACGGCGCCTGAGCGCTCCGCCCTGCTCTGCCAGCTGCTGCGCTTCACCCTGGGGCGCCAGTCCTATGCGGTCGAGATCGGCGCGGTGCAGGAGATCCAGCAGGTCAGCGGCATGACCTGCCTGCCCATGCTGCCGGCCTTCGTGCGCGGCGTGATGAACCTCCGCGGCAGCGTCGTGCCGGTGATCGACCTGGCGGCCCGCCTGGGCCTGGGCGCCACCCGCATCACCCCGCGCACCTGCGTCGTGCTGCTGGAACTTGCCGACCCGGCCGCGGCCGAGGAGGCCGCGGAGGGCGCGCCAGCCGAGCCGGCGTCCCGCCGCAGCAGCGGCCCGCAGCGCCTGGGCATGCTGGTGGACGCGGTGCACGAGGTGATCGACCTGCCGCAGAGCGAGCTCTCGGCCGTGCCGCCCCTGGGCACCCGGCTGCATCCCGACTTCCTGGGTCACATGGCCCGGGTGCGCGGCGAGGTGGTGGAGGTGCTGGCCCTGGAGCGGGCGCTGGACGTGGAGCAGCTGGCCGGCCTGATCGACCACCATGTGCGCAGCCAGTCGACCGGCGCCGCCCTGCACGCCTCACCCGCCCATGGGCGCGGCGCCGCCCTCGCCCTGGCGGCCTGAGATGCACGCAGAGTCCGTCCCCCAGGCCCACCTCCCGAGCGCGATCACCGAGCCCCCACCATGAGCATCTCCGCCCACAGCTTCGCCGCCATCACCGAGGCCTTCCACCGCAGCTCGGGCATCCGCCTCACCGAGGCCAAACGCCAGCTGGTGGTCGGGCGCCTGCAGAAGCTGGCCCGCGAACGCGGCATGCAGGACCTGGACAGCTATGTGAGCAGCGTGGTGCAGGGCGAAGACCCGGCCGAGCTCACCCGCGTGGTGGACAAGCTCACCACCAACGAGACCTACTTCTTCCGCGAGCCGGAACACTTCGCCTTTCTCGGCCAATTGCTGGACCAGGGGCAGCTCGGAGCCGGCGGCCTGGCCGGCGAGGGCCTGCGCCTGTGGAGCGCCGCCAGTTCCTCGGGCGAGGAGGCCTACAGCATCGCCATGCTGCTGGCCAACCGTCTGGGCCTCAAGGCGCCCTGGCAGATCGTCGGCACCGACCTCTCCACCGCCATGGTGGCCACGGCGCAGCGGGCGCTCTACCCGCTCAACCGCGCCGAACTCGTGCCCCAGGCCGACCTGAAGCGCTGGTGCCTGCGCGGCGAGGGCGACTACCAGGGCCAGCTGCTGGTCAAGCGCGAGCTGCGCCAGAAGGTGAGCTTCGACGTGGCCAACCTGATGGAGGACCTGAGCAGCCTGGGCCGCTTCGACCTCATCTTCCTGCGCAATGTGCTGATCTACTTCGATCCCGATACCAAGGCGAGGATCGTCGAGCGGGTGGGCGCCTGCCTGCGGCCGGGCGGCTGGCTTTTCACCGGCCATGCCGAGTCCATCAATTTCCAGCCCCTGCAACTGCGTGGTGGCCCACCCGGCGCAGCGCCCGGCCGCCTGGTGCTGGTGCAGCCCGCCATCTACCAGCGCGTGTGAGCTTGCCATGAGCCAGATCGCCGCCGCCCCCCGCCATTGCCGCCTGCGCCAGCGCGTCGCCCTGGTGCAGGCGCGCGCCGCGGCAACGGCGTCGGTGACCGGCATGCCGGCCCCTTACGCCCAGGCAACGGCACCGTCATCGGCCACGGCGGCGACAACTGCCCCGCACCATTCACCGGCCCGGCCACATGGCAACCAACCGAACCGCAGCCAACCGAACCGCAACCAATCGCACGGCGGCCAGGCCGGACGACCGCATGCCCCCGCCCTGCCCCGTCCCGCCGCCCAGGCCAGCCACCACCCCCTGCGCCATGGCCATGTGGCGGCCGCTGGGGCCGGGCTGGGCGCTGCCTCGGGGCAGCTGAGCCACCACGTCCATCCCGGCCATCCACATCCCGTCCTACCCTCATCGGGGACCACCCTGCGAGGCCGCCACCTTCCCGGCCAGGCCGCAGCCGAGGCACGCGAGGAACTGCTCATCCTGCCCGGCCAGCTCTGGTTCGGCCCGGGTGGCGAGCGGGCGCCGGTGCTGCGCACCCTGCTGGGCTCCTGCGTGGCCGTCACGCTCTGGCACCCCGGGCGCCAGCTGGGGGGCATGTGCCACTACCTGCTGCCGGCGCGCCAGCATGGCAGCACCG
>JBJOKP010000190.1:0-5487 GCA_046046045.1 Pseudomonadota bacterium
GACCAGCGGCTGGTACACCCACGGCGAGTTCGGCGTGCAGGGCGGCCGGGTGCACCTGTTCAATTCCACGCAGTCGGTGGTCGGGCTGCGCGAGGGCGCGCTGCCGCCGGCCAGCGCCACCATCGAGGCGAGCACGGCCGGCGCCAGGGTGGCGGTGCCAGCGCCGGCCCCGCGCGAGCCCGACCCGGTGCGCTTCCGCCATGCCGTCATCACTAGCCGCTTGCTGCATTCCATCGGCCGGCTGAGCGAGGAGCTGGAGCAGGCCAATGCCCGGCTGCGTCACCTCTCCGAACACGATGCCCTGACCGGGGCACTGAACCGTCGCGCCCTGGAGGCCCAGTTGCAGACCGAGCTGGCCCGCTCGCAGCGCTACGGCTATGCACTCTCCCTGCTGATGGTGGACCTGGACCACTTCAAGCGCCTCAACGACAGCCACGGCCACACCATCGGCGACCTGGTGCTGCAGCACTTCGTGCTGGCGGTGCGGCGCGACTGCCTGCGCGCCAGCGATGCGGTCTACCGCTACGGCGGCGAGGAATTTGTGCTGCTGCTGCCCGAGACCCCGGCCGAGCCGGCCCGCCGGGTGGCCGAGCGAGTGCGCCGCGCCGCCCAGGCCCTGGAGCTGCCGCTGGAGCTCGACCCCTACCCCGAGGTGAGCTGCTCGGTGGGCGTGGCGGCCTGGCTGCCCGATCGGGCCCGCTCGGCGGCCGACCGCGAGGACGAGACCCTGCCCAGCCCACTGGACGCCCCGGACAGCCGCGAACGCGACCCGGCCCGCCTGGCCGACCAGCTGCTCAAGGCCGCCGACGCGGCGCTCTACGAGGCCAAGCACCTGGGCCGCAACCAGGTGCGCGTGGCGCCGACCTGAGGCCGCCGCGCCAGCTCACCCAGGCAGCGGGCCCGGGGCCGGCCAGCCCGGCAGCTCGACGCGGACCTCTCCCGTGACCTGCCCGTCGGGGCCGAAGCTGCGCTCCACCACCAGGGCACCGCGGCCGGCCTCGACCAGCAGCACGCTGGCGCAGCGGGTGCCGTAATGGCCGCTCTCGCTGCGGATGAAGACGCTGGACAACATGCGCTCGGCCTCGAGCGGCACGCCGGTGCGTGGCAGATCGGCATCGTCGGCGCGGCGGTCGTCGGCCAGGGCCTCGAACAGGCGGGCGAGCAGGCTGTCGCGCGTGGCACGCCCGTCGTCCAGGCCAGCAGCCAGGGCCCGCGTGAGGCGCTGCAGCTTGGGCCAGGGTTCGTCGAGCCGGCCATTGGAGACCGCGTGGATGCGCCCGCCCGAGGGCGCGGGTGACCCCGGCGGCGCCGGAGGCAGCGCCTGCAGGCCATCCGGCCCGGCCCGCAGGGCATGCCAGGTTCCGGCGGCCGGGCCAGCCGGCGCCGTCGATCCACCTGCGGGATGACCGGGCGCCAGGTCCGCCAGGATCAGGTTGTAGTCGGCCTGGCCCTGCTGCTCGGCCCAGGCATGGACCTCGGCCGGGCCGGGTAGGGGCAGATCTGGCTGCTCGCCCTGCAGCCAGAGCGGCACCAGCAGGCCGCGGCTGGGCCGGCCGGCCGGGGCGGTCTGACCGGTGCGCACATTGGTGAGCAGGGCAAACCGGCCGGCGCGTGACAGGCCCATCCAGGTGCCACCAGCCGACAGGTCGCGCCCGGCTAGGATGGCCCGATCGAGATCGCCCCCCGCCGCCACCGGCCACCAGGCCATGGGTGCGGTGGGCCGATGGAAATATTCATCGCGGTTGGCGGCGATCACCAGCGGAAACCGCGGGTGGCAGCCGAGGGCGAAGGCGGCCAGGCACATGGGGTGCAGCGTCGTTGGACAGCGTGAGACCAGGGTGAGAGCGGAGTGAGGGAAGGGGCCGGCCGGCTCAGACCGGGCCGAACCATTCCTCGTGGCGAGGGCCGATGCGCCCGGGCGGCAGATCGGCCAGCAGGGTGGCGATGAGCTGGCGGTCGCGGTGATCCAGGCCAGCCTGCGGGCTGGCCGGGCGCTCGTGGATCTCCATCCAGGTCAGCTCTGCCGCGCCATCGTCCGGCAGGGCGGGAGGTGCACCGGGTGGTGCGCCGGGCGGTGGGCCGGGTCGCAGGCTGGGTGGCGGGCAGCGCTGCAGCAGCCGGCTGTGCAGGCCGGGGGCGGCGGCGGCCAGGCGGTCCAGCCCGGCCTGCAGGGCGGCGCGGGCTGCCTCCGCCTGGCGGGCGGGCACGCGGTAGTAGACGTAAAGGGTCGGAAGGGCGTGGAGGGCGCAGCCCTCGGTGGGCATCACGCCTGGGCGGCGCCCGCCTCGCCCTCCTGGGGCAGGGCATAGGGCAGGGCCACGCGCTGCAGCAGGGGGCCTTGGGCATGGCCCAGGCGCAGGTCGCCGGCCTTGAGCGCCGCCAGCTTCATCTCGGCCAGCAGCCAGGCGCGGCCGCCATCCTCGGCGGCCTGGGCGACCAGGCCGGCGGGCTGGTCGGAATCGCCACTCCACCAGACTTCCTGCCCGGCCTGGGCCGGGCTGCCGCCGGTGGCGTCGACCACAAAGGCCGCGGCGCGGCGCTTGAGCTTGCCCAGGTACTGGCTGCGCGCCACCACCTCCTGGCCGGGGTAGCAGCCCTTGCGGAAGTCGACACCGCCCACCAGTTCGTAGTTCAGCATCTGCGGCACAAAGGCGGTGGCCGTGGCCGCCTGCACCGGCACCACGCCGGCGCTGATCTCCAGGGCATCCCAGCGGCTGAGCGGCAGGGCCGGCAGCTGGGCGGTCAGGGCCTCGGCGGCGGCCTGCGGACCCATCCACAGCCAGCGCGGCAGGGCTGGGCTGCCTGCTGCGCCACTGAGGGCCGCATCCGGCAGGCGCACCAGGCGGCCGCCGGCCGCATCGGCCGCCGACCAGGCGGCTGGTCCCAGGCCGGCCGGCGACTGGGCCGTGACCCAGGCCTGCGCTGCGGCGCCGGCCAGGCCCAGCACCGCCAGCTCGGCGCTGCCATCCACCAGCCTGGCCTTGGCCCGCAGGATGAACATGGCCAGGCGCTTCTGCGTGGCGGGGATGAGATCAGCCCGGCAGGCCAGCCAGAACTCGGGCGCCTCGGCGCCGGCCGGGGCGGCGGTGAGCACGAAGCTGGCCAGCATGCGGCCCTGGGCATTGCACCAGGCGGCCAGACGGGCCTGGCCGGCGCCGAGCTGGCTCACGTCGTTGCTGAGCTGGCTGTGCAGGAAGCTGGCGGCGTCGGCGCCGCTGGCACGCAGCACGCCGTGATGATCCAGACGGGCCAGGCCCGAAGGCGCCGAGGAGAGGTGGGGAGGCAGGGCAACCATGATGGGCTCATTATCATCAGCGCCCCGCAGGCCTGGTCCGGCCCGGCCTTTGTGGCGCTGGCCGGCGTGGCCAGCCCGGACCGACGACAGCTCCCGATGATCTACCCCAACTCGGCCCTGGCCGACCAGGCGCCCTGATGCGCAAGACCCCACTTCCGCCGCCGCCACGGGTCGAGATGCCTCGCCACATGGCGCAGATGCAGCGCGGCAAGCTGCCTGGCGGGCCAGGCAGTGCCCCGCCGGCACGGGCAGCGTCTTCCCGCCCTTCCCGTCAGCCGGCGACTGCGTCGCACGAGCCCGGCCCGGGCGCGCTGCGCCTGTGGCTGCGCCGCCTGGGCACCGCCCTGGGCGGACTGGTCTTTGCCGCCGTGCTGGGCCTGGCCTGGTGGATCAACACCCCGCTTGGCCTGAAGGACGGCCATGTGGAGCTGCGCTTCGAGCCCGGCACCTCGCCCCGGGCGGTGGCCCAGGCCCTGGTCGATGCCGGGGTCGACACCTCACCCCGACTGCTGTTCGAGTGGTTCCGCTGGTCGGGTGAAGGCCGCCGCATCCGCGCCGGCACCTATGCGCTGGACGCCGGCACCACGCCGCGCGAACTGCTGCGCAAGCTGGTGGATGGCGAGCAGGTGCTGGCCAAGGTGCGCTTCATCGAGGGCTGGACCTTTCGCCAGCTGCGTGCCGAACTGGCCAAGGCCCCCGGCCTCAAGCCCGAGAGCCAGGCCATGAGCGAGGCCGAGCTGATGACGGCCATCGGCCAGCCCGGCGTCTCGCCCGAGGGCCGCTTCTTCCCCGACACCTATACCTATGCGCCGGGCAGCGCCGATCTGCAGGTGCTCAAGCGCGCCTTTGTCGCCATGCAGCTGCGCCTGGAAGCCACCTGGACCCAGCGCGAGCCAGACAGCCCGCTGGCGGCGCCGGACGATCTGCTCAAGCTCGCCTCCATCGTCGAGAAGGAAAGCGCCATGGCGGCGGACCGCGGCAAGATTGCCGCCGTCTTCCACAACCGCCTGAAGATCGGCATGCCGCTGCAGACCGATCCCACGGTGATCTACGGCCTGGGCGAGAAGTTCGACGGCAACCTGCGCAAGGCCGACCTGCAGCGCGACACCCCCTTCAACACCTACCTGCGCCCCGGCCTGCCGCCCACGCCCATCGCCCTGCCGGGGGCGGAGTCGCTGGCCGCGGCCATCCGCCCGGCGCAGAGCAAGGCGCTCTACTTCGTCGCCCGGGGAGACGGCAGCAGCGAGTTCAGCGAGACGCTGGACCAGCACAACCGCGCGGTCAGCCGCTTCCAGCGGGGCGGACAGTGATGGGACCGGCCGGGCGCTTCATCAGCATCGAGGGCATAGACGGCGCGGGCAAGAGCAGCCATGTCGAGGCCATGGCCAGCCGTTGGCGCGAGCGTGGCCTGGACGTGGTGCAGACCCGCGAGCCCGGCGGCACCGAACTGGCCGAGGCCCTGCGCGAGCTGCTGCTGCACCGCGAGATGGACGCGCTGACCGAGGCCCTGGTGGTGTTCGCCGCCCGCCGCGACCACCTGCAGCGCGTCATCCTGCCGGCCCTGGCGCGCCAGGCCGTGGTGCTGTGTGACCGCTACACCGATGCCACCTTTGCCTACCAGGGCGCAGGGCGCGGCTTCGACCTGGCCGTGCTGGCCCAGCTGGAGGCCTGGGTGCAGGCCGACCCTCAAGGTGGCAGCCAGGGCCTCATCCAGCCCGACCTGACCCTCTGGTTCGACCTGCCGCCCGAGGTGGCGGCCCAGCGCCGCGCGGCCGCGCGCAGCCCGGACCGCTTCGAGCAGGAGGCCCACGGCTTCTTCGCCCGGGTGGCCGGCGGCTATGCCACGCGTGCGGCGGCCCAGCCGGCCCGCTTCGCCCGCATCGACGCCCTGGGCAGCCCCGAGGAGGTGCGCGCCCGCGTGCTGGGCGTGCTGGAGGCGCGCGGATGGTGAGCGTCCGCAACAGCATGGCCAGCACGACCAGCGCGGCCGGCGGCCGGGCCGGCACCGGATCCGCCAGCCCGCGGACCGACAACACCCTCGACCCCACGGCCGCCCTGCCCTGGCTGCACGAGCCGCTCGCCCGCGCCCTGGGCCAGCGCCGCGGCCATGCCTTGCTGGTCCACGGTCCCGAGGGGGTGGGCCAGTTCGAGTTCGCCCTCGCCCTGGCGCAGGCCTGGCTGTGCGAGGCCGC
>JBJOKP010000191.1:0-5478 GCA_046046045.1 Pseudomonadota bacterium
CCAGCTGCATGAGGCCACGCTGAGCTTCGTGCCCAAGCTGCTCGCCGCCGTGGCCGTGATGGCCGTGGCCGGGCCCTGGATGTTGACCACGCTGGTGGAATACATCCAGCGCATCTTCCAGGCCATCCCAGGCGTGGTGGGCTGAGCGGGGCATGCGTCCAGGCGCCAGGGAGTCCTGCCCATGATCGGCTTCGACGAGGCGCAGATCCTGGCCTGGCTGCTGCCGGTGTTCTGGCCCTTCCTGCGCACCCTGGCGCTGATAGGCAGTGCGCCGGTGCTCTCCATGCGCGGCGTGCCGGCGCGGGTCAAGGTAGGCCTGGCCTTCCTGATCGCGCTGTCGGCCCAGGCCTCGCTGCCCGTCATGCCCATCGTGCCGCTGGACGGCGCCCAGGGCATCGCCATGGTGGTGCAGCAGGTCATCATCGGCCTGACCATGGGCTTCTCGGCCCGGGTGGTGTTTGCGGCGCTGGAATTCGCCGGTGAACTCATCGGCCTGCAGATGGGCCTGAACTTCGCGGGCTTCTTCGACCCGGCCACGGGCGGCCAGGGCACGGCCATGGCGCGCTTCTTCTCGACCATGGGCTCGCTGCTCTTCGTGGTCATCAACGGCCACCTGCTGCTGGTGATGGCGGTGATGAGGAGCTTCGAGAGCTTTCCGGTCAGCACCGAGATGCTGGCCATCGTGAAGCTGCTGCAGCCCCAGGTCTGGGGCGCGGAGATCTTCATGCTGGGCCTGTGGATCGCCCTGCCCATCGTGGCCATGCTGCTGTTTGCCAACCTGGTGCTGGGCGTGGTGTCGCGGGTGGCGCAGCAGATCCAGATCTTCTCGGTGGGCTTTGCCATCACCGTGAGCCTGGGCCTGGTGGGCACGCTCTTCACCCTGCCGCTGCTGCAGGCGCCTTTCACCACGGCGCTGGAGCGCATGCTGGCGCTGTTCCAGTGAGTCGGCCCAGGCTGGCGCGGGAGGGGGAGTGACTCCGGATAATTCCGCCCATGGTCCTCATTCCCGCCCGCCTGGCCCGAACCGGCCGCCCCCTGAGCCGCAACTTCATGCGCCCCGTGCTGGCATTCGCCACGCTGGCTCTTCTTGCGGCTTGCAGCCCGGCCCTGGACTGGCGTGACGCCCGTCTGGGCGGCACGGTGGAGGCCCTGCTGCCCTGCAAGCCCGACCGGCTGGAGCGGCAGCTGCCCCTGGCCGGCGGCACCGCCCAGGCGCTGATGCTGGTCTGCGAGGCCCAGGGGGCCACCTGGTCGGTGGCGCGTTATGAGCTGGGGGCGCCTGACCGCGTGGGCGCGGCACTGGCCGAGCTGCGCGAACACCTGGCCACCAACCTGGGCGGGCAGGAGAAGCGGGCCGCCATGCCCGGGCTGCCGACCGGCTTCGCGCCGGTGAGCGAGGCCGGCCGCAGCCATGTGAGTGGTCACCGACCGGGCGGGCAGGCGGTGGAGGTCGAGGCCCTGGCCCTGGGCGAGGCCAGCCGGGCCTACCAGTTCGTCGTCATCCTTCCGGGCGTGGCGTCGGCCAGCCTGCAGGCCGGAGTGAGCCAGTTCTTCGAAGGCGTGCGCCTGTCACGTTGATCCGCCACGCAGGGGGGGCCGGGCAACAACTTGGCGGCTGCAGTCGGCGGAATGTCAGTCGAGAACGTTATCAACTCGGGAGCGAAGAACGCCGAGCAGAGAGATGGCCGCTGGGTGTGACGAACGCTCACAGGCGATTTCATTCTGTTGCACTGCACCCATAATCATTGCCATGGCCCGCCTGCTCATCATTGCTCACGCCCCGCTGGCTTCGGCCTTCAAGGCGGTGGCCCAGCACACCTTCCCTGAGCTGGCAGCCCGTTCCGTCTATGCCCTGGATGTCGAGCCCGGCATGTCGCTGGACGAGGTGGAGAGCCAGGCGCGGGGACTGCTGAATGGGCACGGCCCGGCACCGACCCCCCTCATGCCCCTGCCCGAGCCCCTGCCGCCGCGTCGGGGAGTGGCACAGCAGCAACAGTCTGCCGCCATCGTGCCGGCCCCGCTGCCGCCCGTGGCCCTGGCGCCCACGCAACGGGCGCTCAGCCAGCTGACCGGGCAATACGTCCGAGACGGCGCTGCCGTGGTGGCGGCCAACGACCTGATCGACGACAGCACCGAGACCCTGGTGCTGACCGACGTCTTCGGCGCCACCCCGGCCAACGCCGCCCAGCGCCTGGCCGACGGCGTCAGCACCCGCATGCTCTGCGGCATCAACGTGCCGATGTTGTGGCGAGCGCTCAACTATTCCGCCCTGCCGCTGGCCGAACTGGTCGAGCGTTCGCTCAACGGCGCCTCGCAGGGCGTGGTGTCGATCAACTCGACCCGGCCGCAGAACCAGACCTACCAGCCGCACGCTTCCGATGCCGAGCAGCACCATCACCATCAGCAATAAGCTGGGCCTGCACGCCCGTGCGTCGGCCAAGTTCACCAAGCTGGCCGGCAGCTTTGCCTGCGATGTCTTCGTCACCCGCAACGGCCGGCGCGTCAATGCCAAGAGCATCATGGGCGTGATGATGCTGGCCGCTGGCCTGGGCTCGACCATCGAGATCGAGACCACCGGCGCCGACGAGGACGCCGCCATGGCCGCCTTGCGCGCCCTGGTGGACGACAAGTTCGGCGAAGGCGAATAGGCGTCGCGCCGCGGTGGCCGCAGGTCAGGCGGCGCCGCCTTCAGCCGCCTCGCCCAGCAGGTGGCGGCGGTAGCGGGCAGGCATGTCGGCCAGGCGGATGAGCAGGGGCAGGTCGGCGGTGCCGAAATCCGGATCCCAGGCCGGTGCGCCCAGCAGCCTGGCGCCACAGCGCAGATACCCCTTCACCAGCGGCGGCGGCTCGACCACCAGATCGCTGCGCAACTCCTCCACCGGCAGGGCCAGTCGAGGGGTGACGCGCCATTCGATGGGGGCCAGGTGGTCCTGCGCCAGCTGGCGCCACAGGCTGGCGGCGGCATGGCCCCCATCGCGCATGGACACCGAGGCGCAGCCGATCACGTACTCCAGGCCGTTGGCCACCATGAAGCGGGCCAGCTCGGCCCACAGGGACAGGATCACCCCGCCCTGCCGATGGGCCGGGTGCACGCAGGAGCGGCCGATCTCGGCCAGCTGCGGCCGCAGGGCGCGCAGGCGGGTGAGGTCGAACTCGGTCTCGGTGTAGAAGCCGCCGGCCTGCCGGGCAGCCTCTGGCGTGAGCACGCGGTAGGTGCCCACGACCTGCGGCTCGGCAGCGGGTGATTCGGTGTCCAGGGCCCGCACCATCAGGTGTTCGCAATGGGGATCCCAGAGGTCGACATCATGGCCGGCCGGTGCCCCGGCAGGCGGGCGCAGGCGGGCGCCCATTTCGCCGACAAAGACCTCGTGGCGCAGGCGCTGGCAGGCGCGCACCTCGGCAAAGCTGCTGGCCCAGCGGGCGTCCAGGCGCGGCGTGGCGACTGGGGCGGCACCGGGCCGGGCGATCAGGCGGGACCGGCGGGCAAGCTCGGCACGGTTCGCGTCGGCCGCGATCCAGAGGGGCGGCGTTCCCGGGAGACCGGCGGCGTTCTCGATGGCAGTGGCGAGGCGGTCGTCCCGCAGCGCAAGACTCATGGCATGACTCCTTGGTTCATGCCGTCATGCTGGCCAGCCCTGATGACCGCGCCATGTCAGTCCGATGACGCTGCCATGACAGTGGCCATGGTTGCTGCGGCGCCGGCCCGCACGCGGGCCAGGTGTCAGGCAGACGCACCACCTGCGATCGTCAGCCTCGCGGCCGGAGGCGCTGCTAGCATTCCCGCATGAGTCTGCAGGTCTTCGGTTTGCAAGTCTCGCGGGGGGTGGCCATCGGACGGGCGGTGCTGGTGGCCTCCAGTCGCGTGGATGTGGCGCACTACTTCGTCGCGGCCGACGCGGTGAACGGCGAGATTGCGCGCCTGCGCCGCGCCCGCAACCTGGTGAGCGAGGAGCTCGAGGCCCTCAAGGGCGACCTGCCGGGTGATGCGCCGCAGGAGATCGCCGCCCTGCTCGACGTCCACCTCATGCTGCTGCATGACGATGCCCTCACCCAGCCCACGGTGCAGTGGATCGTCGAGCGCCACTACAACGCCGAATGGGCGCTCTCGGCCCAGCTGGAAGTCCTCTCGCGCCAGTTCGACGAGATGGAGGACGAATACCTGCGCGAGCGCAAGGCCGATGTGGAGCAGGTGGCCGAGCGCGTGCTGCGCGCCCTGGCCCGCGGCGAAAGCGCCAGCCCCACGCCGGCCGTGCATGCGCGCGACTTCGCCGGCGAGGACCCGCTGGTGCTGGTGGCCGACGACATCTCGCCGGCCGACATGCTGGCCTTCAAGCGCAGCGTCTTCACCGGCTTCGTCACCGACGTGGGCGGACGCACCTCGCACACCGCCATCGTGGCGCGCAGCCTGGATATTCCGGCCGTGGTCGGCGCCCGCGAGGCCAGCCGCCTGATCCGCCAGGACGACTGGGTCATCGTGGATGGCGACGCCGGCCTGGTCATCGTCGATCCCTCGCCCATCATCCTGGAGGAATACCGCTTCCGCCAGCGCCAGGGCCAGCTGGAGCGCGACCGCCTCACCCGGCTGCGCCACAAGGCCGCCGTCACGCTAGACGGCCAGCGCGTGGAACTGCTCGCCAACATCGAGCTGCCCGAGGACACCGCCGCCGCCCTGGCCGCCGGGGCCGAGGGCGTGGGCCTGTTCCGCAGCGAGTTCCTCTTCATGAACCGCAACGGCAAGCTGCCCGACGAGGAGGAGCAATTCAAGGCCTATCTGGCGGCGGTGCAGGCCATGAAGGGCCTGCCGGTCACCATACGCACGGTGGACATCGGCGCCGACAAGCCGCTGGAGCGCAGTGCCGCCAACGAGGCCCGCCACGAGCACCTGCTCAACCCGGCACTGGGCCGGCGCGCCATCCGCTGGAGCCTCTCCGAGCCCTCGATGTTCCGCGCCCAGCTGCGTGCCATCCTGCGTGCTGCCGCCTTCGGCCCGGTCAAGCTGCTGGTGCCCATGCTCTCCAACCTGGCCGAGATCCGCGCCACGCTGGAGGCCATCGAGCGTGCCCGCGAGCAGCTGCGCGAGCGCGGCATCCCCTTCGGCGAGGTCGAGGTGGGCGCCATGATCGAGATTCCGGCCGCGGTGCTCATCCTGCCGGTCTTCCTGCGCCATTTCGACTTCGTCTCCATCGGCACCAACGACCTGATCCAGTACACCCTGGCCATCGACCGGGCCGATGAATCCGTGGCCCATCTCTACGACGCCTGGCATCCGGCCGTGCTGCACCTCATCGAGCAGACCATCGACCAGGCCACAACTGCCGGCAAGGGCGTGTGTGTCTGCGGCGAAATGGCCGGCGACCCCGAGTTCACCGAGCTGCTGCTGGGCATGGGCCTGCGCAGCTTCTCCATGCACCCGGCACAGTTCCTGCCGGTCAAGCAACGCATCCTGCGCGCCGACACCTCGCGCCTGGCCATCCACGT
>JBJOKP010000192.1:0-5433 GCA_046046045.1 Pseudomonadota bacterium
CGCCGGTTTCTACATGTGCGCCTACTTTGCCGGCAAGGCGCGGCGCGGGAGTCTTTCAGCATGATGCACAACGGCATCGCCGTCGGCGGCGTCATCTTCGCGGTCCTGCTCGCCATGCTGTTCGTGCGCGTGCCCATCGGCATCGCCATGTTCATCAGCGGTGCGGGCGGCTACCTCTACCTGCAGGATTTCAACTGGGTGCCGCTGCTGGCCTCGCTCAAGAGCACGGCCTATGCGCGTCTGTCGAACTACGACCTGGCCGTGCTGCCGCTCTTCATGCTGATGGGCCAGTTCGCCACGCATGGCGGGCTCTCGCGCAGCCTGTTCCGCTTTGTCAGTGCCTTCCTCGGTCACCGCCGCGGGGGCGTGGCCATGGCGGCGGTGGGGGCCTGTGCGGGCTTCGGCGCCATCTGCGGCTCGTCGCTCGCCACCGCCGCCACCATGGGCCAGGTCGCGCTGCCCGAGTTGCGCCGCCACGGCTACGCCGGCAGCCTGGCCACCGGCGCGCTGGCCGCGGGCGGCACGCTGGGCATCATGATCCCGCCCTCGGTGCCGCTGGTGATCTACGCCATCCTCACGCAGGAATCCATCGGCAAGCTCTTCATGGCCGCGGTGCTGCCGGGCCTGATCGCCATGGTGGGCTACATGATCGTCATCCAGATCCTCACCACGCTCAAGCCGCACTGGGGCCCCGCGGGCGAACGGGCACCGTGGAGCGAGCGCTTCAAGGCACTGTTCGAGGTGCTGCCGGTGCTGCTGGTCTTCGTGGTGGTGATCGTGGGCATCTACGGCGGCTGGGCCAACCCCACCGAGGCGGCAGCCATCGGCGCGGCGGCCTGCGGCATCCTGGCCGTGGTGAGCGGCGGCATGCGCATGAAGGGCCTGCTCGATTCGGCCCTGGGCACGGCCACGGCCACGGCCATGATCTTCCTGGTGCTGATGGGTGCCGACATGCTCAACACCGCGCTGGCGCTGTCGCAGATGCCCGGCGAACTGGCCAACTGGGTCAAGGGCAGCGGCCTGCCGGCGCTGCTGGTGCTCACCATGATCCTGGTGATCTACATCTTCCTGGGCTGCGTGATGGACAGCCTGGCCATGATCCTGCTGACCATCCCCATCTTCTACCCGATGATCATGGGCCTGGACTTCTTCGGCCTGTCCCCCACCGACAAGTCCATCTGGTTCGGCATCCTGGCGCTGATGGTGGTGGAGATCGGCCTGGTCCACCCGCCGGTGGGCATGAATGTCTACATCATCAACCGCCTGGCCAAGGACGTGCCGCTGGTCGAGACCTTCAAGGGCGTGGTGCCCTTCCTGCTGTCGGACCTGCTGCGCATCATCCTGCTGGTGGCCTTCCCAGGCATCTCGCTGCTGCTGGTGCGGACTTTCCATGCCTGAGCCGGCGAGCCATTTCGATCACACTGCCCCTCTTCGGCCGGTCCAGCCTGGCACGGCCGCAGCTTCCCCCCTGACGACCCACGGAGACAGCGTCATGACGACCCCCCGCTACACGATCAAGCTCATCGCCGGCGCCGCCCTGGCCGCCGCCAGCCTGGGCGCCAGCGCCCAGCAGGTGGTGCTCAAGGTGCACCACTTCCTGCCCAGCACCTCCAGCTCGCAGGTCAAGCTCATCCAGCCCTGGTGCGACAAGGTCAACAAGGAATCGAACGACCGCATCAAGTGCCAGATCTACCCCAGCATGCAGCTCGGCGGCACCCCGCCCCAGCTGATGGACCAGGTGCGTGACGGCGTGGCCGACATCGTCTGGAGCGTGCCCACCTACGCGGCCGGCCGCTTCAGCAAGAGCGAGGTCTTCGAGCTGCCCTTCATGGCTGCCACCGCCAAGGCCGGCAGCCAGGCGCTCTACACCTACATCCAGAAGAACGCGCTGGACGAGTTCAAGGGTGTGCACATCCTCTTCAACCACGTGCATGACGGCGCGCTGCTGCACTTCAAGGAGAAGACGCCGGCCAAGCTGGAAGACCTGAAGGGCCTGAAGATCCGCGCGGCCACCCGCATCAACGCCAAGATGCTGACCGCCCTGGGCGCCACCCCGGTGCAGATGCCCCTGCCGGCCGTGCCCGAGGCGATGAGCAAGGGCGTGATCGATGGCGCCAGCGTGCCCTGGGAGGGCGTGCCTTCCATCAAGCTGCAGGAGATCGCGCGCTACGCGCTCGACACCTCGGCCGGCCAGCCCCGCATGGCCAACACCATCTTCGCCTTCGCCATGAACCAGGCCAAGTACGACAGCCTGCCGGCTGACCTGAAGAAGGTGATCGACGCCAACTCGGGCCTGGCCGCCAGCGCCTGGGCGGGCGAGACTGCCTTCGACGCCGTGGTCGCCCCGCACCAGAAGCAGGCCCGCGACGCCGGCGAGAAGATCACCTTCCTCGACAAGGCCGAATACGACCGCTGGGTCAAGGTGACCGAGCAGATCGACGACGATTGGGTCAAGGACATCACCGCCAAGGGCGCCGACGGCAAGAAGCTGCTCGAAGAGGCCCGCGCGCTCATCAAGCAATATTCGAAGTGATGCCGAAGTGAGTCAGCCGACCCGCCCGCCCGGCGGGTCGACCTGACCGCAATGCCCAGGCGCCGGCCAGGCTTTCCCGCAAGGGCGGGGAGGCCTGGGCCGGCGCCTTGCCTTTGGAGTGGACGGCCGGGGGGTGATTCCTAGAATGCCCCGCCATGTCGACCCCTTCTGCTGTTCCACCCCTGCCGGGCGCGCTGGCCACGGCCACCCTGGCACCCATTCCCGACGCCACGCCGCCGGCCGACTGCGACGTGCTGGTGGTGGGGGCCGGGCCTTCGGGCAGCGCCTGTGCCATCGCCCTTTCGCAGGCGGGCTGGCGGGTGGTGCTGGTGGACCAGCACAGCTTTCCGCGCGACAAGATCTGTGGCGACGGGCTGATTCCGGATGCCCACCGGGCGCTGGATCGCCTGGGTGTGCTGGCCAGGGTGCTGGCCCAGGCCCGGGCGGTAAGCCATGTGGCCTGCATCGCGCCACGCGGCGGCCGGGTGGCCGTGCCCGGGCGGCTGGCCGTGCTGCCGCGGCGGCGGCTGGATCACCTGCTGGTGCAACGCGCCATCGAGGTGGGGGTGCAGCTGGCCACGCCCTGGCGCTTCGAAGGGGTGATCGAGGGGGCGGACGGGCGCGTGCTTGGTGCGCGTCTGAGCGACCGGCGGCGTCCCCACGTGAACGATCTGCCCCCGGGCGCGGGCACGCTGGCGCCGCCACCCCAGGCCGCGACGACCGAGGTGCGGGCACGCTGGGTGGTGCTGGCCACCGGCGCGGCCGTGGCGGCCATGCAGGCTGCCGGCCTGTGCGAGCGCCGCACGCCCACCGGGGTGGCGCTGCGCACCTACATCCATGCGCCGGACCTGCGTGGCGGGCCGCTGAGCGAGATGGAGGTGGTCTGGCACCGCCGCCTGCGGCCGGGCTATGGCTGGATCTTTCCCTGCGGCGACGATGTCTACAACGTCGGCGTCGGTGCCTTCCATGGGGAGACGGCGGGGCGGGCCGGACCGCAGGCCAATCTGCGCCAGCTCTTCGAGGCCTTTGCGGATTGCCACCCGGCGGCGGGTGAGCTGGTCCGGCGCGGTCGCATCCTGGATGCCGCGGGGCTCAAGGGTGCGCCGCTGCGCTGCACGCTGGACGGGGCCCGCCTGGGCCGGCCCGGCCTGCTGGCCACGGGCGAGGCCATCGGCAGCACCTACGACTTCACCGGCGAAGGCATAGGCAAGGCGCTGGAGACCGGGCTGCTGGCGGCTGCGGCCCTGGGCCCACCCGGGGTCGAACTTGCCCAGGATGCTGCTGATGTGGATGCCGATGCCGCGGTGCTGGCCGGCTACGAGGCCGCCATCGAGGCCCTGCGGCCGCAGTTCCGCCTCTACGCCCGAGCCAACCAGGTGAACCGCCATCCCTGGCTGGCGGACCTGGTGATCTGGCGGGCGCAGCGCAGCGCGGCCCTGCGCCGGCGCATGGCCGGGGTGCTGAACGAAACCAGTAACCCGGGCCACATCACCTCGCTGCGAGGCCTGCGCAAGCTGCTGTTCGAGTGAAGCGCGCGCTGCCGGGCCTGATCCGGCCGGGGCTGGCTGGCCTGGTCTGGTCAACTGGGGGTGAAGCCGGGCTCAAGTTCCGCGATGGCGGGCCGAAGGCAGGAAGATGATCAGTGCGTCGCGCAGCCTGCCCGTCCCGGTGGTGGGCATGGCGCGCTTGAGACACTGATCTGCCGCTCATGAACACCCTCGCTGCCCCTTCCTCGCTGAGTGCTGCGGCTGCCGCAGCTCCGGCACCTGCTGGCACCGCGGCCAGCCGCTCGAGCTGGACGGCCAGCCCGGACCTGCCCAGCGCGGCCCAGACCCGCGCCGCCGACCCGGTGCGCTGGCTGCTGGGCCTGGCCCTGCTGGCCGTGGCGGTGGTGTGGGCCACGCTCTTCGTGGTGATCAACAACGACCACCGCAACGCCCGGCAGCAGGCCGAACTCAGCCTGGCCAACCTGACCCGCGCCTTCGCCGAACACACGGCCAAGACGCTGGAGGGGGCCGATCAGGCCGTGCGCTTCGTGCGCAGCGAATACCTGCGCCAGGGCAGCAAGCTCGATCTGCCCAGCTATCTGCAGACCCAGGCCATCATCGACGACGACTACCACCTGCTCACGGTGATCGGGGCGGACGGCATGGTGGTGGCCTCGACCCAGCCCTTCACCAAGGTGGACCTGCGCGAGCGCGAGCATTTCAAGGTGCATGCGCTGCGCAGCGAGGACAAGCTCTTCATCAGCAAGCCGGTGCTGGGCAAGGTGTCGGGCAAGTGGTCCATCCAGGTCACGCGTCGCATCGACGATGTCCGCGGCCAGTTCGCCGGCGTCGTGGTGGTGAGCATGCCGCCCAGCTACTTCACGCGTTTCTATGGCGATGTGGATCTGGGTCCGCACGGCCTGACCACCCTGGTGGGCACGGACGGCATGGTGCGCGCACGCGCCACCCGGGCTGGCGCGGACCAGGGCCAGGACATCAGCAAGAACGAACTGTTCCAGACCATCATGCGCGAGCGCGAGGGCGTGACCCAGGCACGCAGCAAGCTCGACGGCGTGGAGCGCATCTTCGCCTTCCGCCAGCTGGACAAATACGGCCTGGCGGTGGTGACCGGCATGGGGGTGGACGATGTCTTTGCCGAATCCCAGGAGCGTGCCCGGCTCTGGGTGGCGATTGCCGTGGTGGTGACCGCGGTGATCGGCCTCTTCACCGTGGTGGTGGTGCGGCGCGCCCGGCGCCAGAGTCGCCTGATGGTGGAGCTGCGTGAAAGCCAGGTGCGGGCCGAGGCGGCCAACCGGCTGAAATCCAAGTTCCTGGCCAGCGTCTCGCACGAGCTGCGCACGCCGCTCAACGGCATCCTGGGTTATGCCGAGCTGCTGCGCGACACCAGCGAGG
>JBJOKP010000193.1:0-5425 GCA_046046045.1 Pseudomonadota bacterium
CATGCGGCCGGGGTTGGGTGCGGTGAGGCGCTGCACGCCCGGGGCGATCTGCACCGGCTGGCCGGGCGTGAGCACGCTGGCGGTCTTGCCGTGGCCCGCGGGGTCGAGCCGGCCGACCTCGGCATAGGCGTGGTCCCAGGGACCGAGCACGACGCGGGCGCCGGCCGCGCCACGGCTCACGCGCGGATGGATGACGGGGATCTCGCCCAGCGCCCGCGCCGCCGCCAGGGCGCTGGCCACCGTGGCATGGCGGGCCAGGCCCTCCAGCGTGGTGCGGGTGGCAAAGGCTAGGTCGAACTCGCCGGCGGCATGGCGGGCCAGCGCGTCCTGCGGCGTGATCCAGGCCAGGGCCGTGGTCTCCTCGGCATCGACCGTGGCGGTCTGGCCGGCCGGCATGGCGACGATGAAGAAACGCGTGTCGAAGCGCTTGGGCAGGCCCATGGGCGTGACCCAGTGGCTCCAGCTCCACAGCGCCGAGGTGGCCAGGGGCAGACCCAGCGACAGCGCCAGGGCGCCGAAACCCTTCACCTCGCCCGAACGCAGCTGCACCCGTGCGCTCGCCAGCCGGGCCCGCATGGCATCACCCGCCGGCCCGTCGGCCAGGTCCAGGCCCAGCCAGACGCCACATTCCTCCAGGCATTCGCGCAGCGCGGCCACCGCCATGCCGGCCGTTGTGCGTTCGTCCTCCCCCAGCAGCAGGCGCCGCGCCAGGGCCGCGCCATCCAGCTCGGTGGCCGAGGCACCGGCGGCGGCCAGTTCATCGGCATCGCCCTGGTCCACCGTGCCGCCCGGGAAGACATAGGTCGCCGGCATGAAGCTGGCCTGGGCCGAGCGCAGCAGCATCAGCACCTCGATGCCCGGCGCCGAACCCGGCACCGCACCACCCCGCGCGTCACGCAGCACGATGGTGGTGGAGGCTGGCCGCGGCACCGCCGGCGCCGCGCCCGGTGCGGCCGTGGCCGGCAGCACGACAGAGCCCCCGTCGCGGGTGGTGGTCGTGGTGTTGCCCGGGGTGGCGGCAGAGGCCAGGGATGGGGATGGGGATGGGGATGGGGACGGAGCTGAAGGTTGGGCAGTCATCGGGCGGGGGCCTGGCAGGAACAGGGGGATCAAGCCGGGGGTGACTCGAGGCCACAGCCGCAGCATGTTCAATCCGGCCATTCTGCGGGTCAGTGCAGCAGCCCCAGTCCGACGGAAACCCGTGCCCGACGGGCGGATCTGTCCCTCACGCCCGAACGGGAGAGCCCGCAACACCGCCACCCACCAGGCGATCTACCTGGGCTTGCTGGCCGGTGCACGCCGGCCCGCGCCGCGGGGATAGGGGGTGGCTCGCGTGCTGGGCGGCCCGTGAAAGCCTGGGGGCGAGCAGCTACGCCCGACCCCGCAGGTGTGCGTCCCGCTTCTAGCGAGCGCAGCCGTCTCCACCTTCGCAGAGGATGGCCATCGGGATGCCCAGCGGAAACAGCGGGAGGCTGAGGATGAACAGGGCATCCCGCAATCCCTGCTTCACGGGCGTGGGTTTGGCCGGCACGGGAGGACTGCAGCTGCCAGGCTCTTCGGCCCGGACCTCGACCACATGGGTCTGGCTCAGGCTCACCGCATCGGCCACCTTCGTCCGTACCGGCTCAATGCTGGCGTAACGCTGACCAGTCAGTGTGCCTTCGTGGCGCAGGAGGCTGTCGCTGCCGCGGCGATAGCCCAGCCGAGACGCCAAGGCCTCCTGCTCAGGATCGAGGGCGCCTTCGAGCACCAGCTGATAGGGCATCCGCAGGCGACCGTCGACGGCCACCTGCATGACGCCCAGGCGGGCGCGCACCGCCGGCCGGAAGCGGGCCTTCAGGGTCGTGACGATGAGCTCCGGCGCATCGATCACGTAGTGATGCCGCGGCCCGATGAACACCAGGAGGCGCTGATCGGCGCTGACCAGCACCGACGAGACCTCCTCCTGTGTCGCGGACACCACCGGCTTGCACGGCGGTGCTGCACAGCCGGCCACCAAGGCGGCGGCGAGTGCGATCACGGCCATCGCGGCGGGCCGGACCACGGCTTGCAACCACTTGATCATGCAGAGGCTCCTTCTTCGCCACATCGGCTCGACGTCGTGATACCCCGATCGCACCGCTGCGTGTGGGCGCTTGCGCAGGTCTTCTTCGTGCTGAGGTCAACCCTTCTTCGCCACCAGCGTCAGGATCTCGTAGCTGGCGACCAGTTCGCCGAGCTGGTTCATCACCTGCACGTCCCAGCCGACCACGCCTTGCGGGGCGACGCCGGGCTTGCCGGGCTTGTCGATCTTGCGCTTGCAGGTGAGTCGGGCCTGGATGGTGTCGCCGATGCCCACGGGCTTCACGAAGCGCAAGGTCTCGAGGCCGTAGTTGGCCAGCACCGGGCCGGGGGCGGGGCTGACGAAGAGGCCGGCCGCGGCGCTGAGCACGAAGTAGCCGTGCGCGATGCGTTTGCCGAAGGGGCTGTCCTTGGCGGCGATCTCGTCGAAGTGCATGTAGAAGTAGTCGCCCGAGATGCCGCCGAAGGCGACGATGTCGGCCTCGCTGACGGTGCGGCGGTGGGTGAGCAGGCTGTCGCCCACCTGCAGGTCCTCGAAGTGCTTGCGGAAGGGGTGGACCTCGCCCTCGTTGACCTGGGCGCCGCGCACGTATTCGCCCGTCACGGCGGCCAGCATGGTGGGTGAGCCCTGCACCGCGCAGCGCTGCAGCATGTGGTGCACCGCGCGCATGCCGCCCAGTTCTTCGCCACCCCCCGCGCGGCCCGGGCCGCCGTGCTTGAGGAGGGGCAGGGGCGAGCCATGGCCGGTGGACTCGGGTGCCGACTCACCATCCAGGATGTGCAGGCGGCCGTGGTGGCGCGCCGCCACAGGGATGGCCTTGGCGGCCACCGCCGGGCTCTTGGTGACCAGCGTGCCGACCAGGCTGCCCTTGCCGCGCGCGGCCAGGGCCAGGGCCTCGTCGAGGTCGTCGTAGGGCATGAGGGTGCTGACCGGGCCGAAGGCCTCGAGGTCGTGCACCTTGGCATCGCCCAGCGGGTCGCGGCAGAGCAGCAGGGTGGGCGCATGGAAGGCGCCGTTGGCCACACCCTCGCCGATGGGCGCGAAGCCATCCCTGGCGCCGAAGACGATCTCGTTGCCTTCGGCCAGCTGGGCCACGCGGGCGCTGACGTCGGCGTATTGGTCGCGCGAGGCCAGGGCGCCCATCTTCACGCCCTCGACCGACGGGTCGCCCACCTTGAGGCTGGCCAGGCGGGCGCGGATCTTCTCTGCCAGGGCATCCACATGCCGGCGCGGCACGATGGCGCGGCGGATGGCGGTGCACTTCTGCCCGGCCTTAACGCTCATCTCGCGCACCAGCTCCTTCACGTAGAGGTCGAACTCGGGGTCGTCGGGCGTGACCTCGGGCGCCAGGATGGCGCAGTTGAGCGAATCGGCCTCGCCGTTGAAGGGGATGCCGTTGACCAGCAGGTTGCGGTTGCTGCGCAGCTTCGCCGCGGTGTCGGCGCTGCCGGTGAAGGTGACCATGTCCTGGCCGTCCAGGCGGTCGAGCAGGTCGCCGGTGGAACCGATGACGAGCTGCAGGCTGCCCGCGGGCAGCAGGCCGCTGGCGTCCATCAGGCGCACCAGGGCTTCGGTGAGGTAGCTGGTGGCCGTAGCCGGCTTGGCGATGCAGGGCAGGCCGGCGAGGAAGCTAGGCGCGAACTTCTCCAACAGGCCCCACACGGGGAAGTTGAAGGCATTGATGTGCACCACCAGGCCGCCTCGCGGCACCAGGATGTGGGTGCCGCCGAACTTGCCGGTCTTGCCCAGTTGCAGGGCCGGGCCTTCATGCACCACGTTGCCGCTGGGCAGCTCGTTGGCGCCCGCGCTGGCGTAGGCGAACAGGGTGCCGGTGCCGCCCTCGATGTCCACCCACGAATCGGCCCGCGTGGCGCCGGTGTGGGCGCTCAGGGCATAGAGCTCTTCCTTGCGCTCGACCAGGTAGGACGCGAGCTTCTTCAGCCGCGCCGCGCGGGCCTGGAAGTCCAGCGCCAGCAGGCCGGGCACGCCCACCGTGCGGGCATGGTGGACCGCCTCGGCGAAGTCCAGCGCCTCGGCATGGGTCTGGGCCACGCCCTGGCCGTTGATGGCGCTGGCCAGGGTCTGCGCCGCGGTCTTGCCGATCCAGCGGCCGGCGATGAAGCTTTGAAGTTGTTGCATGGGATGAAGCCGCGCGGCCAAGACCAGAAACGGTGAAGCGGCGCAGTCAGCAGACTGCGCCGCCGGGACGATGAAACGATGGAGGTGAGTGCTCGAGGAAGCGTCGCGAGCGGCCCGAGATTGCGTCGAGCACCGCAGCCGTACTCCCGTACGGCGAGGAGCGCAGGCGCTAGATCGGGTCGCGCAGCAGCTTCATCGTGCGCTCACTGCGCTTGGTACTTCCAGGTGCCATTCTCGATCTTGACCATCACGCGGGCGCGCTGGTCCAGGCCCAGGTGATCCTGCGGCGTGGTGTTGAAGATGCCATGGGCACCGGCCACTTCCTTCAGGCCCTCCAGGGCCTCGCGCAGGGCGGCTCGGAATGCCGGCGTGCCCGGCTGGGCCTTCTTCAGGGCGGCAGGGATGGCGGCGGTCATCATGACGCCGGCGTCCCAGGCATGGGCACCGAAGGTGGAGGTGCTGCCTGCACCATGGGCGGCCTCGTACTTCTGCACATAGGCCAGGGCGCTCTTGCGCACCGGGTGGTGCTCAGGCAGCTGGCTGGCCACCAGCACCGGGCCGGCGGGCAGGAAGGTGCCTTCCAGGTCCTTGCCGCCCACGCGCAGGAAGTCGTTGTTGGCCACGCCATGGGTCTGGTAGATCTTGCCGGCGTAGCCGCGCTCCTTGAGCGTCTTCTGCGGCAGGGCGGCGGGCGTGCCCGATCCGGCGATGAGCACGGCGTCCGGGTTCACGGCCTGCAGCTTGAGCACCTGGCCGGTGACCGAGGTATCGGTGCGGGCATAACGCTCGCTGGCCACCACCTCGATGCGCTTGAGCGCCGCGGCCTTGCTGAACTCGGCGAACCAGCCTTCGCCATAGGCATCGGCAAAGCCGATGAAGGCCACCTTCTTCACGCCCTGGTTGGCCATGTGGGTGGCGATGGCCAGCGACATCATGATGTCGTTCTGCGGGGTCTTGAAGACCCACTTGCGCTTGTCGTCCATGGGCTCGACGATGCGCGCCGAGGCGGCCATGGAGATCATGGGCGTCTGGGCCTCGGCCACGGCGTCGATCATGGCCAGCGAGTTGGGCGTGGTGGTCGAGCCCAGGATGATGTCCACCTTGTCCTCGGCGATCAGCTTGCGAGCGTTGGCCACGGCCTTGGTGGTGTCGCTCGCATCGTCCAGCACGATGTAGTTGATCTTCTGGCCACCGATGCTGGCGGGCATCAGGGCGATGGTGTTC
>JBJOKP010000194.1:0-5424 GCA_046046045.1 Pseudomonadota bacterium
GGACCAATGATGCGGTGCGCAGCTCACACACTAGCCCTAAAGTCGATATTCGAAGGCAGTGCACATCCGCTAACGGGACCCATGGTTATGTCGGCGAAGATCGGAGTAACTCAGAAAATACTCTACAAGTACTCCGCCGCCCTCGGAAAAAACCCCCACTTTCAAGCTTGGTTCGCCGCAGCGCAAGCCGGGAATCGCTTAATTATCAAGCAACCTGAAGATGCAACCAGCAAGGTAGCAGCCTTAATAAGCGAGTCCTTGCACTACGGAGTGGCGGGGTATTTTTCTGGCGGAAGACTCTGTAAGTCGAAGGATGTTGTCGGCCTAGACCTCCCAGCTCTTCAGGCACTTGGCGTGGCCTCGTTTGACGTATCCGAGGCACCACCAACCAACATTCCTGGGGACAACCCAATACTCACCTTAAGTTTGGTGGCAAATGGGCGATTGGAACCGGTAGTGCTCAACGACTTCCTGAGCCCGGAAGATGAGATCATCATTTATGACAAGTACATCAATGAAGCAGGAATGCAATTGATCGAACACGTTGCCACACAGCTCTCTCAAACAGCACGAATACATGTTCGCACGACGAACCTGGGCAAAGGGTGCAAGGACCCGATTGAAATTCTGACTCGAATCGCAAATTCAAACGCCAATCTGCAGGCGTCATGCAAACTAGTTTCGACGGCATTTAGGCAGCAGGCACACGATCGCTACATATTCTTTGGCAAACGCCTTCAGGCAGTTTTCACAGCTGGCCTAGATTGCTTTGGCGCACTTAGATCCGACGGAACAAGGCGAAATAAGCAATCGAAGATCAATGTGTACGCTCTTGATTCTCAAGCTCTGCTCGCGATTGAGGCATCGGATGGAAGCTTTATTCACACGCCGCACATAGAGTCCCATCGCTGCTAGTGCTCGTCGTGCGTGAATCGCTCTATCAAGGACCAGTGCCACCATTTGCCCAACTCGAGGAGCCAAAATTTGTGAGCTAGGTCAGTGACCTAGATGCAATACGCAAAGCCAGCCACGAGCTGGCTTTTTCGTTGGTGCCTGTCTTGTTCCAGAGTGCTTGCATGGGCCTGTTCCCTGCTGCTGCAACGTTGATTCGGCACGTACCCGTGACGGGCTGAAGATCTCAACATAGGCGCTGTTGAGACAAGCTCCCCGATGTGCACATCTGGTGGCCGGCATGGTGGCTCTTTTGGCGCGATGCGGCTGCTTGTCATCGACATAATCCGTGCCATGCGCCGGCTGGTCGTCCTGCTTTTCGCCCTGATCCTGCCGCTCCAGTTCGCCTGGAGCGCGGCAGCGGCGTATTGCCAGCATGAGACGGATGCCGTCGCGTCTCGGCACTTCGGCCACCACAGCCATGTCCATCAGGGCCATGGTGCAACGTCGAAGTCCACCGAGGCCGGCAGTGCCGGAGGTTCCGGCCTGTCCGTCGACCATGACTGCGGCACCTGCCATGCCAGCGCCCCCGAGATCGGTGCCCGCGGCACCGAGGGCATCGGGGTTCCGGTGAGCATCCGCAAGCTTGTCTTCCCATCGGTCCTGGCCCTGGCTTCCGCGCCAGGTCGAACAGCCGACCGACCTCAGTGGTTGCGTCTCGCCTAGTCGGCGAGACAGGAGCACCTCCCACCGTCTCGCCGAATCCCTTCAACCCTGTTGAGAGATTCGATGCGAAGAATATCTTGGCCGCTCGGGCTGGCGGCCGCATTGCTCAGTCCCTGCCTTGCCGGCGCCCAGCCGGCACCTTCCGCGTCGGCGTCGGCGCCCTCGCCCGCACAGGCGGCGTCTGCTGTCCTCACCCTGGCCCAGGCGCTGGAGCTGGCGCAGTCGCGCAGCCTCCAGGTCTCGGCGGGCGAGCATGAGCTCGCAGCCGCAGAGGCAGCATTGCAGCAGGCAGGCAGCCGGCGCAATCCAGAACTGGCCGCCAGCGTGGAGGACACGCGGACCGCCTCCATGAGCACCACGGCCATGCTGGCCTACCCCATCGAGCTGGGCGGGAAGCGGGCGGCCCGTGTGGCCGTCGCCGAGCGCACGCTCGATGCCGTCCACCTGGAACGCGACCTGGCCCGTGCCCAGGTCCGTGGCGCCACGTTGACGGCCTTCTTCGCCACCCTGGTGGCCCAGGAGCGGATGCGACTGGCGGCCGGTTCGCTGGCGCTGGCCGAGTCCGGTGCCCACCTGGTGGAACGGCGTGTGGCTGCCGGCAAGGTTTCCCCGGTCGAAGCCACGCGCGCCCGGGTCGACCTGGCCCAGGCCCAGCTGGAAGTGTCCGGTGCGCGGGCTGAACTCGACGCTGCCCGTCACACCCTGGCAGCGCTATGGGGCGAGGTCGAGCCGGGATTTGACAGCGTGATGGGGGATGCAGCCGAGATCCCGGCGCGACCGCCCATGGCCGAGCTGCTGCTCGAGCTGCCCCAGACACCGGCCGTGCAGCTGGCCCGCAGCGAGGTGGCACGGCGTCGCAGCCAGATCGAGCTGGAACGCAGTCGAGCCGTGCCGGACATGACGGTCAGCCTGGGCCTCAAGCGCAACAACGAGCTGGGCCGGCTGCAGGCCATGCTGGGCCTGTCCGTTCCCCTGGCGGTGTTCGACCGCAACCAGGGCGCCATCCTCGAGGCCGCCCGGCGGGCTGACCGTGCCGAGGACGAGGCCACGCTCGTCCTGCAGCGCCTGAGGGCCGAGCTGCAGACCGCCAGCACCCAGCTGGGCGCGGCACGCGAGGCCTTGCAGCTGCTCCAGACCACCGTGCTGCCGGCGGCCCAGCAGGCCCATGAGGCGGCCACCAAGGGCTTCGAGGCCGGCAAGTTCGGCTTCATCGATGTCATCGATGCCCAGCGGGCCCTCCTCGCGGCCCGGATCCGCACCCTGAACACCCTCTCCACCGCCTACCAGGCCGCGGCCACCATCGACCGCCTGCTGGGCCACTGACGAGCTTCGATTCCCCATGACGATCACCAAGAAACAAGGCCTGGCGATGGGCCTCATCATCGCGACCGGCCTGCTGAGCGGCGCTGGTCTGCTGTTCGGCGACCGCCTGCTGCCGGCCAGGCCCGGTGGCCATGCCGAGGAGGCTGGCCATGAGCACGACGCCCATGGCCATGGCGGACACGACCATGGCAGCGAGGGCAAGTCCGGCCAGGACCAGGATGCCGAGGCGGCTGCCCTGGCCTCCGTGATGGAAACCGGCGCCCCTGATGCGCACGGCCATGCCCACGGCGCCGAGGAAGACCGCCACGTCAAGCTCAGCGAGGCACAGGTCCGCAAGGCCGGCATCACCACCCAGGCGGCCGGGCCGGGCCAGCTGCAGAGCGCGGTGGACTTTGCCGGCGAGATCCGCTTCAACGACGACAGCACCGCCCATGTGGTGCCGCGCCTGGCCGGCGTGGCCGAGCAGGTCAGCGTCAGCCTGGGCCAGGCGGTGCGCAAGGGCCAGGTGCTGGCCGTCATCGCCAGCACCACGCTGTCGGACCAGCGCAGCGAGCTGCTGACGGCGCAGAAGCGCCGCGACGCCGCCCAGGTCACCTTCGAGCGCGAGAAGAAGCTCTGGCAGGAGCGCATCTCGGCCGAGCAGGACTACCTGGCCGCGCAGACCGCCCTGCATGAGGCCGAGATCGCCCTGCAGAACGCCCAGCAGAAGCTGGCCGCGGTGGGCGCCAGTGGCGTGGCCACGGCCGGTGCCGGCCTCAACCGCTTCGAGATCCGCGCGCCCTTCGACGCCACCGTGGTCGACAAACACCTCAGCCTGGGCGAGGCGGTGAAGGAGGACACCAGCATCTTCACCCTCTCGGACCTGAAGAGCGTGTGGGCCGAGTTCAACGTCGCGCCCAAGGACCTGGCGACGGTGGGGGTGGGCCAGCGTGTCAGCGTCAGCTCCACCGCCTTCGAGGGCCGCGTCACCGGCAGCATCTCCTATGTGGGCGCCCTGCTGGGCGAGCAGACTCGCACGGCCCGTGCCCCCGTCACGCTCACCAACCCCGAGGGCGCCTGGCGGCCCGGCCTCTTCGTCACCGTCTCGGTCTATGGCGAAGCCAGGGAGGTGCCGCTGACGGTGCCGGCCGAGGCCCTGCAGACCATCGACAACCAGCCCATGGTCTTCCGCGCCACCAGTGAAGGCTTCGAGGCCGTGCCGGTCAAGATAGGCCGCGCCGATGGCCGCCGCGTCGAGGTCCTGGGCGGCCTGGCGCCGGGCGCCAAGGTGGCGGTGAAAAACGCCTTCGTGCTCAAGTCCGAACTGGGCAAGGCCGAAGCCGGCCACGAGCATTGAGGCGGGAGCGGCTCACCATGTTCGAACGCCTCATCCGCTTCTGCATCGAGCAGCGTGGCCTGGTCATGCTGGCCGTGCTGGCCATGGCCCTGCTCGGTGGATACAACGCCACCCGCCTGCCCATCGACGCCGTGGTCGACATCTCCACCGTGCAGGTGGTGGTCAACACCAGCGCGCCGGGTTATTCGCCGCTGGAGACCGAGCAGCGCGTCACCTACCCGGTCGAGACCGTCATGGCCGGCCTGCCCGGCCTGGAGCAGACGCGCTCACTCTCGCGCTACGGCCTCTCGCAGGTCACCATCATCTTCAAGGACGGCACCGACATCTACTTCGCCCGCCAGCTGGTCAACCAGCGCCTGCAGGAGGCGCGCGAGCGCCTGCCCGCGGGCGTCACGCCCAGCATGGGCCTCATCTCCACCGGCCTGGGCGAGATCTACCTCTGGACCGTCGAGGCCGAGGCCGGCGCCCGCAAGGAAGACGGCAGCGCCTACACCCCCACCGACCTGCGCGAGATCCAGGACTGGGTGGTCAAGCCCCAGCTGCGCAACGTGGCGGGTGTCACCGAGATCAACTCCACCGGCGGCTTCGGCAAGCAATACGTGGTGGCGCCCAACCTCGAGCGCCTGGGCGCCTACGGCCTCAGCCTGGCCGATGTGGTCAACGCCCTGGAAAAGAACAACAGCAACCTGGGCGCGGGCTACATCGAGCGGCGCGGCGAGCAATACCTGGTGCGCGCCCCCGGCCAGGTGCGCTCCATGGCCGACATCGGCGACATCATCATCGGCACGGCCCAGGGCCAGCCCATCCGCGTGCGCGAGGTGGCCTCGGTGGAGCTGGGCCGCGAGCTGCGCACCGGTGCGGCCACCGAAAACGGCCAGGAGGTGGTGCTGGGCACCGTCTTCATGCTCATGGGCGAAAACAGCCGCACCGTCTCGCGTGCAGTGGACCGGCAGATGAGCGCCATCAACCGCAGCCTGCCCGCCGGCGTGAAGGCGGTGACGGTCTATGACCGCACCCACCTGGTCGACAAGGCCATCACCACGGTGCAGAAGAACCTGGTCGAAGGCGCGCTGCTGGTGGTCGCGGTGCTGTTCGCCTTCCTCGGCAACTTCCGCGCCGCTCTCATCACCGCGCTGGTGATCCCGCTG
>JBJOKP010000195.1:0-5403 GCA_046046045.1 Pseudomonadota bacterium
CGGTCATCTCGCCCGCAGGCGCCGGGCGGCTTTCGAGGTTCATGAGGGCGGCATCCACCGCGCGGTTCACGTAGGCGGCCAGCATGGCGTCATCGAAATATCCCAGGCCGAACCGACCGCCGCCGCCGGCCGAGCCCACCTCGCGGCGGCCGGCCTGTTCGGCAATCACGGTGACCGAGACCCGCACCAGCGGCCGCACGTCCGCCGCCCGCGTGCCATCGGCACATGCCACCAGCACCACGTCATATTCAGCCGCCACGCCAGCCATCACCTGCACCACGCGCGGATCGCGGGCCCGGGCCAGGCGTTCCACCTTCTCCAGCAGGGCCACCTTGGCGGCGCTGTCCAGGGTGGCGATGGGGTCCATGGGCGCGTAAAGGGCGCGGCTGGGGGCCAGCTTGCGGCGCGTGCCCACCTGCACCTTGCGGCTCTGGCCGGCCGAGGCAATGGTGCGCACGGTGCGTGCGGCATCCAGCAGGGCCGCCTCGGAGATGTCGTCCGAATAGGCGAAGGCGGTTTTCTCACCCGCCACGGCGCGCACGCCCACGCCTTGGTCGATGCTGAAACTGCCACTCTTGACGATGCCTTCCTCGAGGCTCCAGCCCTCCGAGCGGGTGTACTGGAAGTAGAGGTCGGCGTCATCGATGCGATGGGCCGCGATGGTGGCCAGCGCCATCTTCAACTGCGGCTCGCCCAGGCCGTAGGGATCGAGCAGCAGCGAGCTGGCCGTGGCCAGGCGTTCGAGGGTGGGTTCGCGCGAGATCATGCGAGCCATTCTAGGCAGCGCCCGCCCCCCCGGCTGGGGACAATGGCCCCATGTCCAGCCCCCTGTCGAGCGACGCCCTGCCCCAGCCAGCCGCTGACGCGGCGGCTGGCGCGCCTGCGCCACCGCTCGGCCAAGCGGATGCAGTAGGCGCCAGCTCCGCGCCGCGGCGCCGCCTGGTCGCCCATCTGGACATGGACGCCTTCTACGCCAGCGTGGAATTGCTGCGCCGGCCCGACCTGCGCGGGCTTGCCCTGGTGGTGGGCGGTGGGCGCCGCCAGCCCGGGGCACCCGACCTCCCCATCGAGCAGCTGCCGCGCCTGAAGGACTACGTCGGTCGCGGCGTCATCACCACCTCCACCTACGAGGCCCGCAAGCTCGGCGTGTTCTCCGGCATGGGGCTGATGAAGTCGGCCCGCCTGGCGCCCGAAGCCCTGTTGCTGCCGGCCGATTTCGAGGCCTACCGCCACCATTCCCGCCGTTTCAAGGCAGCGGTGGCCGAGATTGCGCCTCATATCGAGGACCGCGGCATCGACGAGATCTACCTCGAGCTCACCGAGGTGGCGGGCGCCCAGGATCAGACCGCCGAGGACACCCATGCCGGCGCCCGCGCCCTGGGCGAGCGCCTCAAGGCTGCTGTTAAGGCTGCCACGGGCCTCAGCTGCTCCATCGGCATCGCCCCCAACAAGCTGCTGGCCAAGATCTGCAGCGAACTGGACAAGCCCGACGGGCTGACCCTGCTCGCCGCCGCGGACATCCCCACCCGGATCTGGCCACTGCCGGTGCGCCGCATCAACGGCATCGGCCCGAAGGCCGAGTTCAAGTTGCAGGGGCTGGGCATCACCACCATCGGCGAGTTGGCCAGGCCGGAGCGTGCGTGGTTGATCGAGCGCTTTGGCAAGAGCTACGGCGCCTGGCTGCACGACGCGTCGCGCGGGCTGGACGAGCGCGCCGTCGTGACCTACAGCGAGCCGGTCTCCATCAGCCGCGAGACGACGTTTGATCGCGATCTCCATCCACGCAGCGACCGCGAAGAATTGACCCGCATCCTGGTGCGCCTGTGCGGACAGCTGGCGACCGACCTGGCGCACAAGGGGTATGTGGCCCGCACCGTGGGGATCAAGGTGCGCTTCGACGACTTCCGCAGCATGACCCGCGACACCACGCTGGAACAGCCGGTCGTTCGGGCCGACGATCTGCTTGCCGGTGCACGGCTCAGCCTGAAACGCATCAACTTCACCCGTCGCATCCGGCTGCTGGGCGTGCGGGCCAGCGGGCTGGAACATGGCCGCCAGCCAGGGGCCGAAGCCGGGGGCGCGGAAGGCCTCACTTCCGTGCTGACCGCACGCGAAGGTAGATCTGGCTTTCCGCATCATCCCGCTGGCTTGGCCGGACCTCCGGGTGATCGCCCTGCGCCTGGAGTACGAGCAGCCCACCGGGCTCACCGTGAGCGATCAAGCACCGCACAAGGGCTGGATACCGAAACGCTACCGCTCTTTGATGACCTGCCACCGTCAGCTTGATGGACGGGGCGGCCTCGAACGGAAAGTGGTGCCGGCTATCCGAATCGAACGGATGACCTACCGCTTACAAGGCGGTTGCTCTACCAACTGAGCTAAGCCGGCACGGCTGGGATCTTGTGGGCGGGATTCTAGAAGTCCGCTGGCAGGCCTGACGCACAGCGGCAGGGCCATGCCTGCCGACGTGCTTCAGGCATGGCGCTGGCCGCTCACTTCACGCGCTTGAGCGAGGGGCGGCCAGGGCCGCCTTCTGGCATGGGGGCGCTGGGCGGGGGATCGTCCGGCGGCGGCTCCTCGCTGCTGGCCAGGCGCAGGCCGGTGGGGGCCGGCGCCGCGGCAGGGGCCACGGTGGGAGCGCTGCCTTCGGAGGGCGCGGGGAAGGCCATCCCCTGGCCATTCTCGCGCGCATAGATGGCAATCACATGGTCGACCGGCACGACGATGTCGCGCGCCACGCCGCCAAAGCGCGCCTTGAACTCGATGTAGTCATTGCCCAGGCGCAGGCCACTGGTGGCGTCAAAGCCGACGTTCAGCACGATCTCGTGGTTCTTCACGTATTCGCGCGGGACCTGGACGGTCTCGTCGACGAAGACGGCCAGGTAGGGCGTGAAGCCGTTGTCCGTGCACCAGTCATGCAGGGCTCGGATCAGGTAGGGCCGCGTGGAGCTGCCTTGACCGTCGGATGAAGCGGGCGTGGTCGGCATGTCGAGGAGGGCGAGCGGAGGGGCCGTGGCGGCGGGCCGGTGATGGGTCTGCGCAGACCGGCCACCAGGCCCGCGGGCCGCTTACTTGCGCATGACCTTTTCGGAGGGCGTCAGCGCCTCGATGTAGGCCGGGCGCGAGAAGATGCGCTCAGCATACTTGAGCAGGGGCGTGGCGTTCTTGGACAGGTCGATGCCGTAGTAGTCGAGGCGCCACAGGAGCGGCGCGATGGCAACGTCGAGCATGGAGAAGTCGTCACCCAGCATGAAGCGGTTCTTCAGGAAGATGGGTGCGAGCTGGGTCAGGCGGTCGCGGATCTGGGCGCGCGCCTTCTCGAGCTGCTTGTCGGTGGCCTTGGTGCCGGGGGGCAGGCCGCGACCTTCGAGCGTGTTCACATGGGTGAACAGTTCCTTCTCGAAGTTGAACAGGAAGAGGCGCACACGGGCCCGGGCCACGGGGTCGCCGGGCATGAGCTGCGGGTGGGGGAAGCGCTCGTCGATGTACTCGTTGATGATGTGGCTCTCGTACAGGATGAGGTCGCGCTCCACCAGGATGGGCACCTCGTTGTACGGGTTCATCAATGCGATGTCCTCGGGCTTGGCGAAGAGGTCGACGTCGCGGATCTCGAAATCCATGCCCTTCTCGAACAGCACGAAACGGCAGCGGTGCGAATAGGGGCAGGTGGTTCCGGAATAGAGGACCATCATGGCGGAGATCTCCTTGGGGAGGATGTTCTGATCGGTTCAGAAAAAGCAAATCGCGCAGGGGCGTCAGACGCACCCTGCGCGTGGTTCGAGCCTGCGTCCGGCGGGATCAAGCAGGCTCTGGCCTTCGGCGTTTACTTGATGTCCTTCCAGTAGGACGCGTTCAGGCGCCAGGCAATGGCGGTGAAGAGACCCAGGAAGAGCAGGACCCACACGCCCAGCTGGACGCGCTTGCCCTGGGCCGGCTCGCCCATCCACTGCAGGAAGGCGACCAGGTCACCCACGGCGCTGTCGTATTCCAGCGCGCTGAGCATGCCAGGAGTGATTTGCTCGAAGCGCTTGAACTCGTGGCTGGTCTTGCTCGGGTCGTGGGCGTCCTTGACCTCCTCGAACACCGCCTTGCGCTGACCCTGCAGCTGCCACAGCACGTGGGGCATGGCCACGCTGGGGAAGGCCAGGTTGTTCCAGCCGGTGGCCTTGCTGTCGTCGCGGTAGTAGGTGCGCAGGTAGGTGTAGAGGTAGTCGGCACCGCTGCCGCCCTCGCCGGCGCGCGAGCGGGCCACCACGGTCAGGTCAGGCGGGGTGGCGCCAAACCAGGCCTTGGCCTCCTTGGGATCGACCGACACCTTCATCAGGTCGCCCACCTTCTCGCCGGCGAACAGGAGGTTGTCCTTGATCTGCTGGGGAGAGAGGCCGAGTTCCTGCATGCGGTTGTAGCGCATGAAGGCCGCGGCATGGCAGTTGAGGCAGTAGTTGACGAAGAGCTTGGCGCCGTTCTGGAGGGCCGCCTGGTCCCGCATCTTGTCCTCGGGGAACTTGTCCCAGGCGATGCCGCCAGTGTTGGCGTGAACCGCGGAGAGCAGGGCCAGCGAGGCCAGCAGGCCGGCCAGCAGTTTTGCGATGAGCTTGTTCATGGTTGTGAGGCTCCGTGCGGGTTCGTGATCAGTGCGCTTCGAAGGTCACGCGCTCGGGCACGGGCTTGAAGGTGCCCAGCTGGCTCCACCAGGGCATGAGCAGGAAGAAGCCGAAATAGAACAGGGTGCCAACCTGGGCCACCAGGGTGCCAGCGGTGGACGGCGGCTGGATGCCCAGATAGCCCAGCACCACGAAGAAGATGACGAAGACGGCGTAGAGCCACTTGTTCCAGTCCGGACGGTAGCGGATGGACTTCACCGGGGCCTTGTCCAGCCAGGGCAGGAAGAACAGGATGACCACGGCGCCGCCCATCACCACCACGCCCCAGAACTTGGCGTCGAAGGTCTTGAGCAGGAACACCGCCACCAGGGCGCCGACCAGGGTGATGCCCTTGGCCTTGGAGTTGAGGGCGCCCTTGAGCACGGTCAGCACGGCGGCGCCAGCGATGATGGCGCAGAGCACGTTGACCATCACGTCGGTCGTCGCACGCAGCATCGAGTAGTAGGGCGTGAAGTACCAGACCGGAGCGATGTGCGGCGGGGTCTTGAGCGGATCGGCCGGGATGAAGTTGTTGGCTTCGAGGAAGTAGCCGCCCATCTCGGGGGCGAAGAACACCACGGCCGAGAACAGGAAGAGGAAGCCGCCCACGCCCAGGATGTCGTGCACCGAGTAGTAGGGGTGGAAGGGAATGCCGTCCAGCGGGATGCCCTGGGCGTTCTTCTTGGCCTTGATCTCGACGCCGTCGGGGTTGTTCGAACCCACTTCATGCAGCGCGATGATGTGTGCCACCACCAGGCCC
>JBJOKP010000196.1:0-5387 GCA_046046045.1 Pseudomonadota bacterium
CAGGCTGCCGCCCAGGAGTTGGCGCACCAGGGTCAGGGCGCGCAGGGTGCTGATGCGGGCGCCGTGGCGGGCCTGTTCCAGGCTGACGTCGGCGCCGGCCGCGCCGATGACGACGATGGTGTCGCCCACGCGTGGGATCTGGCCGCTGACATGGATGTGGTTGCCGTCGCGCAGGGCGGGCGTGTAGTTGCCGCCGATCTTCATGGGCGCATCGACGGGAAAGCCCAGCGCCTGGGCCTGGGTGATGAAGCGGTGGTCGGGGCTGGGCATCATGGTGGCGGCGGGGTGGATGGGTGGGCAGTCAGGCAGGCAACGGGCGGGCTGGCAGTGGGTGTTGCGTCGATATATTGGCCGCCCATGTCGAGTGAACTTGCCTTGCCCTTGCGGGACGCCGGATCGGTGCGCATCCATCTGTTGCCGGAGCGGGCGGCGTGGGTTGCGCGTAGCGGTCCGGCCGTGGGTGCTGATCATCCTCGACCAAGGCAGTTGCTGCTGCTGGCGGATGTGCATTTCGGCAAGGCGGCCAGCTTCCGGCGGCTGGGTGTGCCGGTGCCCGTGGGCACCACCGAGGCGAACCTGGCGCGGCTGGATGCCATCCTGGCCCGGCTGGACCGGCACCTGGGCGAGCCGGCGGTGCAGGAGGTGGTGTTTCTCGGCGACTTCCTGCATGCGGCGAGCGGACGGTCGGCCGGCACGCTGGATGCCCTGCAGCGCTGGCGCGACCGCGAGGGGGCCGCTCTGCATCTCACCCTGGTGCGCGGCAACCATGACGACCACGCGGGCGATCCACCCGCCAGCCTGGCCATGCAGGTGGTGGATGAGCCCTGGTGTCACCCCGACTATCCCGAGCTGAGCCTGGGACACCATCCCCAGACGGCGCAGGCGTTGGGGCCAGAGGGTGCCCGCCCTCAGTTGCACATCGCTGGCCATGTGCACCCCGTCGCGCGGCTGGGGCGGGGGTTTGAGGCACTCACCCTGCCCTGCTTCCATCTCGGTGGCGGCGGGGCGCGGCCTGCGGCAGAGGGTGTGAACGAGGCGCTGTGTGCGCAGCCGCCTGCGGCGACCTCCATCCAGATCCTGGCCGGGCTGCGTCACGACGCGGCGGGGCTTGGCCCAGGCAGGCTGCCGTCCGGCGCGACCCTGGTGCTGCCTGCCTTCGGCGAATTCACCGGCGGCGCCCTGGTGCGGCCCGGTCTGCAGGAGCGTGTCTTTGTGGTCGATCCTGGCGGTGGCCAGGTGCTGGAACTGCCGTCCCGACCGGCCGCCGCGCCGGTGCGCGACCGTGGATCAGTCCGCCAACGGTCGAACTGATGGGACTCCGGCCATGCCAGAGTTCGCCATGCCCGGAGGTGCCAGACCTGCTCAAGCCACCTGGCGGTCGATCACCACGTGCGTGGCCAGCGCACTGCGTTCGCTGCGGGCCACGCGGTAGCCCAGGGCCGGCAGGTCCAGGCCGGCCAGCAAGGCCTCGCCGCGGCCCAGCAGCACCGGCGAAATCGCCAGGTGCATCTCGTCGATCAGCCTGGCCGCCAGGCCCTGGCGCACGGTGTCGACGCCACCGCCCAGGCGCACATCCCGTCCACCGGCGGCCGCCCGGGCCTGGCCAATGACCTCGGCCAGCGGCGCATCGACGAAGTGGAAGACCGTGCCGCCCTGCATCACCAGGTCCGGCCGTGCATGGTGGGTGAGCACGAAGACGGGGCAGTGATACGGCGGCTCTTCACCCCACCAGCCGCGCCACTGCTCGTCCGGCCAGGGGCCGCGGTGTGGACTGAACATGTTGCGGCCCAGGATCCAGGCGCCCACATCGCGAAAGCTGTCGGCGGCATAGTCCTCGTCCAGGCCCGGGCTGCCGCCCTCCTGGCCGAACATGCGGCGGAAGGTGGGCGTGCCCAGGGCCCAGGTGTGCAGCCCCATGCCGCCCTCCCCCATGGGCTGGGTCAGGCTCTGGTTGGCGCCGCAGCCATAGCCGTCCAGCGAGATCGAGAAGGCGGCCACACGCACCCGGCCGGCGCCGCGTGCAGGGCTGGGGGACGCGTTGGGAATGTCCTCGAGGGTGGCGGTCATGCAGATCTCCTTCAGGGCCAGGACAGATCGGCCTGATGGCCACGACGAGGCAGCGATCTGGCTTTCGACCAGGTGCACCAGCACCTGGCGCCTCACATCGACAACGATCCCTCGCGGAAGTCGGTGCGGTCCAGCCAGACGTTGATCAGCACCGGCCGGCCCTGGCGGGCGATCTCGCGGGCCTGCTGCAGGGCAGGCAGCACCTCGTCGAGCCGGCGCACCAGCAGACCGGCGGCACCCAGGCCTTCGGCGGCGCGGTGGTAGTCGGTGCGGGCCAGCACGGTGCCCACGTCGTCGCCCAGCATCTTGACCTGCTCGCGGGCGATCTGGGTCCAGCCGGCATCGTTGCCCACCACGGCAATGGCCGGCAGGCCGTGGCGCACCAGGGTGTCGAACTCGGCCAGGCTCCAGCCCAGGGCGCCATCGCCGAAGATCACCCAGCATTCCGCCTGCGGCCGGGCACTCAGGGCGCCGATGGCAAAGCCGGCCCCCACGCCCAGGGTGCCGAAGGCGCCCGGGTCCAGCCAGGCCAGCGGGCCGCGGGCCTGCAGCACATAGGCGGCGGTGGAGACGAAATCGCCACCATCGGCGACGAAGACGGCATCCTCGGCCGCCACGGCGTCGATGGCCTTGAGCAGGGCCAGCGGGTTCACCGGCCGGTCAGAGTCCTGCGGGGCCTGGGCCTGGGCCTGGTCCTGGGCCTGCGCCTGGTCCTGGATCTCGGCCTCGCGGGCGGCATCGGCGGCCTTGAGCTTGCCCACCCAGGCCGACCAGCGCGGGCTGGGGTCGCTGTGGGTCTGGCGCAGGCCGGTGGCCAGCGCATGGATGAGCAGCCCCGCATCACCGATGGCGGCCACCGTGGGCCGGCGGTTGAGCCGGGCATCGCGCCGGCTGCGGCTGGCGGCGATCAGCGTGGCGCTGCGGCGGATGTGTTTGCCGTAATCCAGGCGGAAGTCGCAGGGCACGCCGGCGAGCAGCACGCAGTCGGCCTCGCGCAGGGCATTGCGGCGCTGGTGGCGCAGCAGCAGCGCGTGCTGCCGGCCCAGCAGGCCACGGCCCATGCCCGACAGATAGACCGGCACGCCCAGGCGCTCGATGGCGCCAGCCAGGGCCGCGGCCGAGGCCGGGCCCACGCAGCCGGCCAGGGCCTGGCTGCCGATCACGGCCAGGGGCCGCTCGGCCTTGGCCAGGGCCTTCTGCGCCGCCTTCACGGAACGCTCGGCCGGCCGCGGCGCCTTGATGCGGGTGGGCTGGGATGGCGGCGGAGTCTCCACCTCGGTGCCCGCCAGCAGGCGGTCGGCATGGCGGGTGAGGTACCAGCGCAGGGCCTTGTCGGCCAGGCCCTGGCCCTTGCCGGCCGCATCGGCATACCACTGGCGGATGAGGGCCGGCTCGTAGAGCAGGTCGACCGCACATTCCAGCACCGCCGGGCCGGGCACACCGGCCTGGGCCTGGGCCAGCAGCTCGTGCACGGCGGGCCCCAGTTCGGCCACGCGGCGGGCGCGGCGATAGGCCTTCACATGAGGTTCGATGAGCGGGCGCTGGTCGATGTCCTGCAGCGCGCCGCGGCCCTGCAGGGCCGTGGGCGCCGCACCGCCCAGCAGCAGCAGGGGCACCTGGGCCAGCTGGGCGTTCTTCAGCGCGGTGATGCAGTTGGTGAGGCCGGGCCCGGCCGTCACCGCCGCCACCCCGGTCTGGCCGGTGAGGCGGGTGTAGGCATCGGCGGCGAAGACGGCAGTGACCTCGTCGCGCACATCGACGATGCGCATGCCCATCCCCTTGGCCGCCGCCAGGATGGGCGAGATGTGGCCGCCGCAGAGGGTGAAGATGACGCTCACGCCCTCGGCCGCCAGGGCCTGGGCGATGCGCTCGCCGCCGTGGCGAGGGGGCTCGCCAGCCCTCATGCCCAGACCACCGGGCGTTTCTGCGCGTACCAGGCTTCGAGCTGCGGTGACACGGCCGACTCGATGCTGCTGCGGCGTATCTTCATCGTCGGCGTCAGGCAGCGGTTCTCGATGGTCCAGGGTTCGGCCGCCACCACGATCATCTGCAGATGCTCGTATTCGGGCAGTTCGGCGTTGACCTTCTTCAGCAGCCCGGCCATCTCGCCCTCGATCTCGGCCTTGAGCGCGGCATCACCGCGGGCTAGGCGCGGCCGCAGGCCCTCGGCCACCACCACCAGGGCATAGGCCGCCACCTGCCCCACGCCCGAGACCATGGACAGCTCCACCATGGGATGGGCGTTGAGCCGGTTCTCGATGGGCGCGGGCGCCACGAACTTGCCCTTGGAGGTCTTGAACTGCTCCTTGGCCCGGCCGGTCAGGCGCAGCAGGCCACCGGGCAGGCGTTCGCCCAGGTCGCCGGTGCGGAAGAAGCCGTCGCCGGTGAAGCTGGCCGCCGTGAGTTCGGGTTGCTTGTAGTAGCCGCTGAAGGCGCCGGGCGAGCGGATGAGGATCTCGCCGTTGTCGTCGATGCGGATCTCCACGCCCGGCAGGGGCAGACCGACGCAGCCCGGCGCGTTGCCCTGGTCGGTGGAGGTGTGGCTGTAGGAGGAGTCCTCGGTCATGCCGTAGCCCTCCATCAGGCGCAGGCCCAGGCGGCGGTACCAGCGGATCAGCTCGGCCGGGATGGGCGCCGAGCCGCTGCCGGCCAGCTGCACCTGGTCCAGGCCCAGGCCCTTGAGCACCTTGCGCGCCACCAGCCGGCCCAGCAGGGGAATGGAGAGCAGGCGTTCCAGCTTGGCCGGCGGCATCTTGCCGTACACGCCCTGCTGGAACTTGAGCCACAGGCGCGGCACCGAGACGAAGAGCGTGGGCCGGGCGCGCTGGATGTCGGCCACGAAGGTCTCCAGCGACTCGGCGAAATAGAGATGGGTCGTGCCGCCCACCAGCGAGGCCGCCTCCACCCAGGAGCGCTCGAAGCTGTGCGCCAGCGGCAGGTAGGACAACATGCGCTGCTGCGTCACCCCCGGCATTTCGCGCTCGACATGGCCGACGATGCCCTCGCCGGCGCGGCAGAAGGCGTCGAAGGTGGTCATCACGCCCTTGGGCTGGCCGGTCGAGCCCGAGGTGTAGATGAGCATGGCCAGTTCGTCGCCGGCCCGGCTGGCCACCGGGTCCAGGGCCGGCGTCTTGGCCACGATGGCGTCCCAGTCGGGCAGGCCGCGCAGGTCGGCGGTGTCGGGCGCCAGGGGGAAGCGGATGCGCGGCAGGCCGGCCGGCACGCCCGGTGCCTGGGCCGGCCAGGTGTCGAGCTTGCCCACGAAGATGGCGCTGGCCTCGCTGTGTTCGAGCACGAAGCGCACGGTCTCGGCCGTTTCG
>JBJOKP010000197.1:0-5358 GCA_046046045.1 Pseudomonadota bacterium
CGGCTGGTGGCCGGACTGCTGATGATGGTCTCCCTGCTGGCGGCCTGCGCCACCGGGACGACCCCGCCGATCTCGCCGGTCTCGCCCGCCGCCCTGGCGGCCAGCCTGGGCCTGGACGCCGAGATCCTGCCGAGCGTGCTCGCGGCCGGCCCCTGGCCGCCTTCGGGCGCCCAGGCGGCGCGCGACCGCGGCAACCCGCTCTCCGGCCAGGCCGAGGCCATCCTGCTGGGCCAGCAGCTGTTTCTCGATCCGCGCCTCTCGCGGGGCGGTGACCTGGCCTGCGCCAGCTGCCATGTGCCGGGGCTGGCCTTCACCGACGGACGGGCACGCGCGCTGGGGGCCGGCGGCCAGCGCCTGGACCGCCACACGCCCACGCTCTGGAACATCGGCCTGGCGCGCTGGCAGGCCTGGGACGGCGCGGCCGACAGCGCCTGGTCCCAGGCCCTGCGGCCGCTGCTCGATGCGCGCGAGATGGGCCAGACCCCCGCCGGCCTCGCCGCCCTGGTGGCGGGGGATGGCGAGCTGGCCTGCCGCCATCGCCGCGTCTTCCACGGCAGCGGTGTCGCCCTGCCGCAGCCGCCCCAGGCCCCGCCCGATGAGGTGCTGACGGTGAACCTGGCCCGGGCCATCGGCGCCTTCACCGCCAGCCTGGTGTCGGGTCGCACGCCCTTCGATGACTTCCGCGATGCCCTGGCCCGCGGTGACGCGCCGGCCGCGCTGGCCTACCCGGCTCCAGCGCGGCGTGGCCTCATGCTTTTCATGGGCAGGGCGCGCTGCCATTTCTGCCACCTGGGCCCGACCTTCAGCCACGGCGAGTTCGGCGACGTTGGCCTGCCCTTCTTCGTCGAACCCGGCCGGGTGGACCCGGGCCGCCAGGGCCGCATCCGCCAGCTCATGGCCAGCCCCTACCGACTGGACGGGCCCTGGAGCGCCGCCTCACCCGCCGAGCGCCTGACCACCGTGCAGCTGAAGCCCCAGCCGCGCAACTTCGGCGAGTTCAAGGTGCCCGGCCTGCGCAACGTGGCTCTCACCGCGCCCCATGGTCATGACGGCCAGCTGGCCGACCTGGACGCCGTGCTGCGCCACTACAACGAGATCGATCTGGAGCGCCTGCATGCCGACGGCGAGAACCTGCTCGAACCGCTGACGCTGGGCCCCGCCGACCTGGCCGACCTGCGCGCCTTTCTGGAGAGCTTGAGCGACCCGGCGGCGCGGCAGTGGCAGCCGACGCCCGTCCCGCCCTGCCTTCCGCCCGGCAGCGGCAACAATGCGGCGCCTGCCCGCTGATCCGGGCCTCCAAACACCCTCCGCTCGTTCCTGCCATGCCCCATTTCTCTGCCCCCCTGCCCCGCCGCCCCTTGATGACCTGGATGACCGCCGCCCTGGCCCTGGGCTGCGCCGCCGCCGTCCTGCCGGCCCGGGCCCAGACCCATGCCTGGCCGGACAAGACCGTGCGCCTCATCGTGCCCGCACCCCCGGCCAGTTCGCTGGACGTGATCGCCCGCGCCCTGGCCGAGCGTCTCAAGGAGCGCTGGAAGCAGGCCGTGGTGATCGAGAACAAGGCCGGGGCCGGCGGCATGCTGGGCATGGATGCCGTGGCCAAGGCCGCGCCGGACGGCACGACCCTGGGGGTGGGATTCAACGGCCCCATCGCCTTCGCCCCGGCCATGGCGCGCAAGATGGCCTACGACCCGGCCAGGGATCTGGTGCCGGTGGTGCTCACCACCATCCAGCCCAATGTGCTGGCCGTGCCGGCCAGCAACCCGGCCAAGGACTTCGCCGAGTTCGTCGCGGGGGCCAAGAAGCAGGGCAGCAGCCTGAGCTACGGTTCGGTGGGCATAGGCAGCAGCTCCCACCTGGCCATGGAACTGCTCAAGGCCACGGCCGGCTTCGAGGCCGTGCACGTGCCCTACAACGGCTCGCCCCCGGCCGCCGCCTCGCTGGCCGCGGGCGACACCCAGATGCTGCTCTCCACCGCGCCGGCCCTGCTGGCCCTGGTGCAGGCCGGCAAGGTGCGCATGGTGGCGGTCACCAGCGCCCAGCGGTACGAGGGCCTGAAGGACCTGCCCACCGTGGCCGAAGCCGGCTACCCCGGCTTCGAGGCCCTGGCCTGGAATGGCCTCTTCGCCCCCGCCGGCACCCCGGCCGAGGTGGTGGCCAAGGTCAACGCCGACGTCACCGCCGTGCTGGCCGAGCCCGAAGTCAAGGCCCTGCTGCAGCGCCAGGGCCTGGCCATCGGCGCGCCCGGCAACCCCGCCAGCTTCAAGACCTTCATCGAGGCCGAGACGCGCAAGTGGGGCGCCATCATCCGCAAGGCGGGCATCACGACGGATTGAGCCCGGGCGCCGCGGCAGCCACGGCGCTGGCCATGGCTGCCGCCCCGCGGCTTGGGCGTCGGTTCAACGGCGATGGTGGGTTGCCGCCGGCCGGTACACCGTGGTGTCCAGGCCCTCGTAGCGCGCCTTGAGCTGCAGCGAGAGGAACTGCGAGTAGTGGCGGCTCTGGTGCAGGTTGCCGCCGTGGAACCACAGGTTCTTCACCGGCGTGGGCTTCCACATGTTGCGCAGTTCACCTTCCCAGGGGCCGGGGTCCTTGGTGGTGCTGCTGCCCAGGCCCCAGACCTTGCCGACCTGGTCGGCCACCTCGGGTGAGATGAGGTCGGCCAGCCAGCCATTCATGGAGCCGTAGCCGGTGGCGTAGACCAGCAGGTCGGCCGGCAGCTCGGTGCCGTCGGTGAGCGTCACGCTTCTGGCGTTGATGCGCTCGATGTTGTTGCGGCTCTTGAGCTTGACGCTGCCGTTGGCGATGAGTTCGCACGCGCCCACGTCGATGTAGTAGCCCGAGCCGCGGCGCAGGTACTTCATGAACAGGCCCGAGCCGTCGTCGCCGAAGTCGAGCATGAAGCCGGCCTTCTCCAGGCGGCCGTAGAGATCGGCATCGCGCTTCTTCATCTCCTCGTACACGGGGATGTGGAAGCTGTGCATGATCTTGTAGGGCACGCTGGCGAAGATGAGGTCGGCCTTGTGGTGGTCGATGCCATTGGCCACCGCCTGCTCGCTGTAGAGCCCGCCCAGGGCCAGTTCCATGAGCGAATCACTGGGCGCGATGTGGGTGCTGGAGCGCTGCACCATGGTGACGTCGGCGCCGTTCTCCCACAGCGCCGCGCAGATGTCGTGGGCCGAGTTGTTGGAGCCCAGCACCACGGCCTTCTTGCCCCTCCACTGGTCGGGGCCCTGGTGCTTGCTGGAGTGCACCTGCACGCCCTCGAAGTTCTCGGCGCCCTCGATCTTGGGCACGTTGGGATAGCCCGAGACGCCCAGGGCGAAGACCAGCTGCCTGGGCCGCAGCGTCACCGGCTTGCCCTCGCGCACCACCTTCACCTCCCAGGTGCCGCTGGCCTCGTCCCAGCGCGCCTTCTCGGCCACCGTGGAGCTCCAGTAGTTGATCTCCATGATGCGGGTGTAGTGCTCCAGCCAGTCGCCGATCTTGTCCTTGGCGGCGAAGATGGGCCAGTCGTCCGGGAAGGGCAGGTAGGGCAGGTGGTCGTACCAGACCGGGTCGTGCAGGTGCAGGCTCTTGTAGCGGTTGCGCCAGCTGTCGCCCGGCCGGGCGTTCTTCTCCACCACGATGGTGGGCACGCCCAGGCGGCGCAGGCGGGCGCCCAGCATGATGCCGCCCTGGCCACCGCCGATGATGAGGGTGTCGGGCTGCTCGGTGTAGCCCAGGCTGGCCTCCTCGTCGCGACGGGCTTCCAGCCAGCTCCTGCGGCCCTGCTCCACGCCGTGTTTCACGCCCTTGACGCGGCGCAGGCCCTTCTTCTCCTCATGGCCCTTCAGCTCGGTCATGGTGGTGAGCAGGGTCCAGGCGCGGTCGCCGGCGTCCGTGGCCTTGAGGCGCAGCAGGCCGTGGCCGCGGGCCACGCCGGTCTCGAAGTCGAACCAGGCCTCCACGATGCCACCGGCCTCGCTGGCCTCGCCGCGCACGGTGAAGGCGCTGGGGGCGACCGCCCCGGCGCGGGCCGCCACCATGGCGCGGATGTCGTCCTGGCTCTCCTCGGTGCGGATGTTCCAGGTGAAGGCGATGAGGTCGCGCCAGTAGCACTCGGTGTCGAACAGCGCGGCCGTGGCGTCGGCGTCGCCCGCGGCCAGGGTGGCCTCGAAGCGACCCAGCCAGGCCTGGGCGCGTTGAGTGGGTGTCATGTTCATGAGCTTGTCTCCTCATGGGGATGTAAGGGTGGGTCCATCGGCCTGAACCGGCCGACCCGCAGGCAGGCGCAAATGACGGACCTGCCTCGGCGCGGACCCGGCGCTGGCCCTTGCATCGACACGCAAGTGGTTGATTCGGAAGGATTTAGTCGGTGCATCCTGGCCGCCCGAGGCAAGTTCTCCAGCCCGTCGCCGTCACACGAGGCGGGTGACAGCTGTCACTTCGGCGAACGGGTGCACCCCACCTTGTGACAGGGGTGTGACGCAGGGAAGTCGCCGGGCGCCGGCTTGGGCGTCCCTCCGCGTCAGCCAGTGAACAGGCTGCATGGGGTAACGTAGCAAGGTTCCCCACACCCCCGGGTTCGTTTCATCCCCTTTGGTCCAGAAAAGGTCGACACCATGGCTGCGGACAAGTCCAAGATCATCTACACCCTGACTGACGAGGCGCCCCTGCTGGCGACCTACTCCTTCCTGCCCATCATCCGCAGCTTCACCGGCGCGGCGGGCATCCAGGTCGAGACCAGCGACATCTCGGTGGCCGCGCGCATCCTGGCCAACTTCCCTGAATACCTCAGCGAGGAGCAGCGTGTGCCTGACACCCTCGCCGAGCTGGGCAAGCTGACCCTGCGCCCCGAGGCCAACATCATCAAGCTGCCCAACATCAGCGCCTCCATCGCCCAGCTCAAGGCTGCGATCAAGGAGCTGCAGGGCAAGGGCTACAAGATCCCGGACTACCCCGAGAACCCGCAGACCGCCGAAGAGAAGGCCCTCAAGGCGCGCTACAGCAAGTGCACCGGCTCGGCCGTCAACCCCGTGCTGCGCGAAGGCAACTCCGACCGCCGCGCCCCCAGGGCGGTGAAGGAATACGCCCGCAAGAACCCGCACAGCATGGGTGAGTGGAGCCAGGCCTCGCGCTCGCATGTCTCGCACATGCACCACGGCGACTTCTATCACGGCGAGAAGTCAATGACGCTGGACCGCGCCCGCGAGGTGAAGATGGAGCTCATCACCAAGAGCGGCAAGACGCTGGTGCTGAAGGAGAAGGTCTCCCTGCTCGACCGCGAGGTGATCGACTCGATGTTCATGAGCAAGAAGGCCCTGCTCGAGTTCTACGAGAAGGAGATCGAGGACGCACGCAAGACCGGCGTGATGT
>JBJOKP010000198.1:0-5355 GCA_046046045.1 Pseudomonadota bacterium
GGTCTCGGCGGTGGAATCGGTGATCGGCAGCACCGCCACGGGCGACGGCGTGCTCATGCTCAGCACCGGCCTGCTGGCCGTCTCGGGCATCGACAGCGTGACCGGCAGCGCCGCCCTCACCGACGTGGTCACCCTGCTCAGCGCCGGTGCCCTGGGTGTCTCGGGCGTGGAGACGGTGCTGGGCAGCGGCGGCACCGACAGCCTGACCATGCTGGCGGGTGGCGCGCTGACGGTCAGCGCCATCGAGACCGTGACCGGCTCGGCCGGCACGGCCGACCTGCTCAGGCTGGCCACCGCCAGCACGCTGGAGGTGCGCGGGGTCGAGAGCGTGATCGGCTCGGCCGGCACCGATGTGCTCACCATGGGCGTGACCGGCACGCTCAAGGTCTCGGCCATCGAGACCGTGCTGGGCAGCACCGCCAGCACCGATGTGCTGGCCCTGCTGACGGCCGGATCGATCTCGGTCTCGGGCGTGGAGACGGTCACCGGCGCGGGCGCGGGCATCGACACCGTGACCATGCTCGCGGCCGGCACCCTGGTGGCCTCCAACGTGGACAGCGTGGTCGGCACCACCGGCGCCGACACGGTCATCATGAAGGGCGCCAGCAGCGACACGGTCTACACCGGCGGCGGTGCCGACCGGCTGACCGCAGGCAGCGGCGTCGACCACTTCCTCTACAAGGCGGCGGGCGACTCGGGCCTGGGTGTCTCTGCCGACACCATCACCGGCTTCAACGCCGGCAATGCCAGCTCCACGGTCGACCAGCTCTACCTGCTGGGCCTGGTCCAGGGCACCCTGCACTTCAACGGCTCGGCGGCCTTCACCGCCCAGGCCGGCAACACCGAGGTGAGGGCGATCTCCGGCACGGCCTACGGCAGCGGCCTCACGGCCAGCGACGCGGTGGTGCAGATCGACCTCAACGGTGACGGCACGGCCGACATGGAGATCAAGCTGCTGGGCACCAACGTGGCCAACATCGACCAGGGCGACATCTTCGGCGGCTGATCCGTCCAGGCCGACTCCCACACCGGGGCCCGCGACGCGATTTGGCGTCGCGGGCCCCGTCTTTTCGCGCTCAAGCCCCCGGATCGCCTCCCTAAGCTGGGGCCATGGATCGCTCCCCTGACCTGAGCCTCGAACCCGCGTCCGTCGACGAGCTGCTGCGGGCCGCGCTGGCCGCCTTCCGCCGCCACGAGCCGGCCGCCATGGAGGCGCTGGCCAGCCAGGCCGTGGCCGCCGCCCGGGCCACTCCGGCCCTGCCGGCCGGCCGCCTGGCCCATGCCCTGCAGCTGCTGGGCGTGGCTCGCCACCTGCAAGCCCGCCACGAGGCCGCGCTGGCCGCGCTGGACGAGGCTCTGGTCGCCAGCGCCGGCCAGCCCTCGGCCGAGCTGCTGGTCAACCGCGGCGAGGTGCTGCGCTGCCTGATGCGGCTGCCCGAGGCCGAGGCCGCCTTTGGCGCCGCCCTGGAGAAAGACGCCGGCAATGCCGAGGCCCTCAACAACCTGGGCCTGGTGCAGCAGGCGCGTGGCCGCCATGGCGCGGCCGAAGCCAGCTACCGGGCGGCCCTGGCCGCCCGCTCCGGCCATGCCGAGGCCCTCAACAACCTGGGCACGCTGTGCCAGGAAACCCGCCGCTGGGACGAGGCCGAGGCCTGCTACCGCCAGGTGCTGGCCACCGATCCCCATCACCGCAACGCCCTCAACAACCTGGCCACCATGGCCAAGGAAGCCGGCCGCCCCGAGGAGGCCCGCGCCATCTACGAGGCCATCCTGGCGCGCAGCCCGGACTTCTGGCGCAGCTGGAACAGCCTGGGCCAGCTGGCCAAGGACGCCGGCGACTTCGAGCGCGCCCTGCATTGCTATCGCCAGGCCCTGGGCATCGCCCCGGACCAGGCCGACACCCTCTACAACATCGCCCTGCTGCAGCTGCTCTTCGCCGACCGGCCGCTGGCAGCGGGCGAGGCCGAGGCCACGCCGCTGTCCCGTCCCCTCGCCGGCCCGGTGAGTGATCGCCTGGCCCTGGGTCTGGCCGCCTACGAGGTGCGCTACGACCGCCGCTCGCAGAACAAGAGCGCCCCCAAACCGCCCGAGCTGGGCTGCCCCATGTGGCAGGGCGAGCCCCTGGCCGGCAGACACATCGCCCTGGTGCGCGAGCAGGGCCTGGGCGACCAGCTGCAGTTCTGCCGCTTTGCCGGCGCCCTGCGCGCCCAGGGCGCCGAGGTGACCCTGATCGCCGACGGCCCGCTGGTGCCCCTGCTGCAGAGCCTGGTCGGCCCCGATGGCCCCCACCGCGTCATCGCGCCGGGCCAGCAGCATGACTTCAGGTACGACTGCTGGGCCTTCCTGCTCAGCCTGCCCCACCACCTGGGCACGGACCTGGCCCATATCCCGCGGTCGGGCGGGTATCTGCCGGCCGACCCGGCGCGCCGCCAGCGCTGGCAGCAGCGGCTTGATGCACTTGAGGGAACGCTTGATGGCGCGCTGGGAGGCAGGCTGAACGCCACAGCCCGCCGGCCGCGCATCGGCCTGGTCTGGGGCGGCAACCCGGAACATGCCAACAACCGCAACCGCTCCATGCGCCTGGCCGACCTGGCGCCGCTGCTGGACGACCCGGCCCTGTCCGGCGTGCGCTGGGTGAGCGTGCAGAAGACCGCCCATGGCGCCGACCCGGCGACCGGCCCGGCGGCCGAACTCGCCGCCTCGCCCTGGGCCGGCCGTGTGGCCGATGTGCAGGCCGAACTGCAGGACTTCAGCGACACGGCGGCCCTGCTGGCCGAACTGGACCTGCTCATCAGCGTGGACACCTCGGTCGTGCACCTGGCCGGCGCCGTCGCCACGCCCTGCTGGGCCCTGCTGGCCCACGGACCGGACTGGCGCTGGCTGCGCGACCGCAGCACCACCCCCTGGTACGACAGCGTGCACCTGCTGCGCCAGCCCACGCCGCGCGACTGGGCCAGCGTGGTGCTGCAACTGCGCGCTGCCCTGCCCGCCTGGCTGGCCCAGGGCCGGCCGGCTGATGTCGATCCGACGGGCCTGGCGCCCAGCTCTGCCTCCTCCCCTGCGGCTGCCCGGTCCTCACCTGCACCGGCTTCACCGGCGTCTGCCATGCCTACTCCTTTCGTACCCGCTCCGGCGAACACCGAGGCCACCGCCCTGCTCCACGCCGCCATGGCCGCCCTGCAGGGCCAGCATGGCGGTGACGCCTCCCACCTTGAGGCCGAGGCGGCCTGCCGCCAGAGCCTGGCCCTGGCCGACAGCCTGGACGGCTGGCATCTGCTGGCCCTGGCGCTCAAGCGTCAGCAGCGCCTGGCCGAGGCGGATGCGGCCTATGTCGAGGCCCTGGCCCGCTGCGGCGAGAGCGCCGGCTTCCGCGCCACCGTGCTGGCCAACCACGGTCATCTGCAGCGCGCCCGTGGCGACGAGGCCGGCGCCGAGGCCAGCTACCGCGAGGCGATCACCATCCGCCAGGCCGAGCTGGCGCTGCAGGCACCGGCTTCAGCCTCCGCGGCGACCAGCGGGGCGGCCACCGTCGGCAGCCCACGCCATGAGCTGGCCGAACTGCAGACCCAGCTCGGCAACAGCCTGGCCGCACAAGGCCGGGTAGATGCCGCCGAGGCCTGCTGGCGCGAGGGCCTGGCTGCCTGCCCGGGCCATGCCGGCCTGCTCAACGCCCTGGCCGCCCAGGTGCAGAAGCGGCCGGCGGCCGTCGGCCAGATGGCTGGCCGGCTGAAGGAGGCCGAGGCGCTCTACCGCCAGGCCCTGGCGAGTGATCCGCGCAGCGCGCCGGTGCTCTACAACCTGGCCGGGGTGCTGAACGACAGCGGCCGGCTGGAAGAGGCCATCGCCACCTACCAGCAGGCCCTGGCCATAGACCCGGACTACGTCAACGCCCTCACCTCGCTGCTGCGGGTGCAGCAGGCGGCCTGTGTCTGGGCACCGGTGGAGGGAGCGAACACCCGCAGCGGCCCGCTGGCCCACGCCCAGGCCACCGAGCAGAGGGTGCGCGAGGTGGTGGCCGGCCAGCCGCGCCAGGCGGTGTTTCCCTTCGCCTTCCTGGCCACGCCGGCCAGCCGGGCCGAGCAGCAGCGCTGCGCTCGCCAGTGGGTGCAGCTGCAATACCGGCCGCAGCTGGAGCGGGCGGCGCGCCAGCGCTACATGCACGCCCTGGGCCCGCGCGACACCGCCGCCCAGCGCCTGCGTATCGGCTACCTCAGCTCCGACCTGCACAACCACGCCACGGCCTATCTGATGGCCGAGGTCTTCGAACGCCATGACCGCGCCCAGGTGGAAGTCTTCGCCTATTCCTGCGGGCCCGAGGACGGCGGCGCCATGCGTCCGCGCCTGAAGGCCGCCATCGAGCACTGGATCGACTGTGCCGAGCTGACGCCCGAGGCCCTGGCCGAGCGCATCCATGCCGACCACATCGACATCCTGGTCGATCTCAAGGGCTATACCCGCGACACCCGCAGCCAGGTGCTGGCCCTGCGGCCCGCGCCGGTGCAGGTCAACTGGCTGGGCTACCCCGGCACCCTGGGCGATCGCTTTGCCGACTACATCCTGGGTGACCCGGTGGTCACACCCCTGGCCCATGGCGCCGACTACGACGAGCAGATCGCCCAGCTGCCCTGGAGCTACCAGCCCAACGACCGCCTGCGCCGCATCGGCGCCCGGCCCGAACGCGCCGCGCTGGGCCTGCCCGAGCACGCGGTGGTGCTCTGCTGCTTCAACCACACCTACAAGATCACGCCCGCGGTCTTTGGTCGCTGGGTGCAGGTGCTGCAGGCCGTGCCCGACACGGTGCTCTGGCTGCTGCGCAGCAACCCGCTGGCCGAGACCCATCTGCGCGAGCGTCTGGCCGCCGCCGGCATCGCCCCCGACCGCCTGGTGTTCGCCGCCGAGGCGCCACTGGAAGCCCATCTGGGCCGCTTGCAGCAGGCCGACCTGGTGCTGGACACCGAGCCCTACAACGCCCACACCACCTCCAGCGACGCGCTCTGGGCCGGCGTGCCGGTGCTGACCCGCACGGGCGACACCTTCCCCTCCCGCGTGGCAACCAGCCTGCTGCGCGCCGCCGGCCTGCCCGAGCTGGCCGTGGCCACGGGCGAGGCCTATGTGCAGCTGGCGATCGATCTGGCCAGTGACCGGACACGCCTGGCCGCCCTCAAGCAGCAGCTCACCCGCCAGCGCAGCCACAGCCCGCTGTTCGACTGCGCCCGCTTCACGCGTGACCTCGAGGCGCTCTACCGCCGCATGTGGGCCCGCGCCGAAGCCGGCCTGGCGCCGGCGCCTCTGCCCGCCGAACCGGATGCCACCGGCTGCTGGACGGTGGAGCCGAGGCCCTCGGAGCACCTGCCC
>JBJOKP010000199.1:0-5330 GCA_046046045.1 Pseudomonadota bacterium
TCCTTCAGAGCTTGATCATCACGTTGCGCAGCTCGGTGTAGAACTCGAGCGAATGCACCCCACCCTCGCGGCCGATGCCGCTGGCCTTGGCGCCACCGAAGGCCGTGCGCAGGTCGCGCAGGAACCAGCTGTTCACCCAGCACAGGCCCACCTCGATGGCGCTGGCCATGCGGTGCGCCGTGCCCAGGTCCTGCGTCCACACGGTGGTGCACAGGCCGTAGTCGGTGGCGTTGGCCAGGCGCACCGCCTCCTCCTCGGTGTCGAAGGGGGCGATGTGGCAGCAGGGGCCGAAGATCTCCTCGCGGATGGTGCGGGCGCTCTCGGGCAGGCCGGTCCAGATGGTGGGCTGCACCCAGTGGCCGTCGGCGTAGTCGCCGCTCATCACGGGCGCGCCGCCGCCGGTCACCACGGTCGCGCCTTCCTGGCGCGCCAGCTCGTAGTAGCCCAGCACCTTGCCCTTGTGCTCGGCCGAGATCAGCGGACCCAGGCCCACGCCGGGTTCGTGGCTGGGGCCGATCTTGAGCGATTCGGCCTTGGCCTTCAGCGCCGCCACGAACTTGTCGAAGATGGGCCGCTGCACATAGACGCGCTCGGTGCCCAGGCAGACCTGGCCGCAGTTCTCGAAGCTGGAGCGGGCAATGCCGGCCACGGCCTTGTCGAAGTCGGCATCGGCGAACACGATGCCGGCGTTCTTGCCGCCCAACTCGAAGCTCACCGGACGCACGCCCTTGGCGGCGGCCGCCATGATGGCCTCGCCGGTGCGGGTCTCGCCGGTGAAGGTGATGGCATTGACGTCCGGATGGCGGGTCAGGAACTCGCCCGCCGAGCCTGGGCCGAAGCCATGCAGCACGTTGTAGACGCCCTTGGGGATGCCGACCTTGTTCATCACCTCACCCAGCAGGGTGGCGGTGGCGGGCGTTTCTTCCGAGGGCTTGACGATGACGGTGTTGCCGCAGGCCAGGGCCGGGCCGACCTTCCAGGTCATCAGCAGCAGCGGCAGGTTCCAGGGGCAGACCACCGCCACCACGCCCACGGGCGTGCGCAGGCCGTAGCTCACGGCGGTGCCGCCGTCCGGCGTGGTCATGGTGAAGCTCTCGGTCGGCACGTTCTTGACGATGTCGGCAAAGACCTTGAAGTTGGCCGCACCACGCGGGATGTCAATGTGGCTGGCCAGCGAGTGCGGCTTGCCGGTGTCTGCCAGCTCGGCTTCGAGGAAGTCGTCGAAGCGGCGGTTGATCTCGTCGGCCACGGCGTGCAGCAGCTCGGTGCGCCTGACCACGCTCATGCGGCCCCATTCCCCCTTCAGGGCGGCCTGGGCCGCCGCCACGGCGGCGTCCACCTCGGCCTGGCCAGCCTCGTGCACCAGACCGATGACGCGGTTGCTGACCGGCGCGCGGTCTTCGAAGGTCTTCTGGGTGGCGACGAACTCGCCGTTGATGAAATTGTGGAACTGCTTCATGGCGATACCTGGCTGGTGGGGACGGAGCGAGGGAGGGGGCGATCGCCCCGTGGACCGCGTGGGTCCACCGGGCGATCACCCGGATGGAAATCCGGGTGCGTGCCGGCCCGGGGTCACCCCGGGCAGGCCCAGCTCGATCAGGTGTACACGTCGGTGAAGGGGGCGTGGGGTTCACCCGTGTGATAGAAGATACCGGTCCAGATCTGGTCCTCGGTCCACACCGTGGTGGGCCGGTCACGCTGCGCCAGGTAGCCCATGCCGGCAAAGGTCTCGTTGCGGTTGCCGCTGGGGTCGAAGAAGTAGATGGTCTCGCCGCGGGTGATGCCGTGGCGGGTGGGCGCCACGTCGATCTTGACCTTCTTCTTGCCCATCACGTCGGCAGCCTTGAGCACGTCGTGCCAGCTGTCCAGGAAGAAGGAGGCGTGGTGGATGCCCGGGCGCGGGCCGCCGATGAAGGCGATGTCGTGCGGCTTGTTGCTGATGGTCAGGAAGCTGCCCAGTTGGAAGGCGCCGCCCGGGCCGACGACGATCTTCTCGGTCTCGTAGAAGTTCAGCACCTCCTTGAAGAAGGCGACGTTTTCGGCCACGCGGTTCACGCCGGTCTCGGGGTTGAACTCGCACATCAGCAGCACGTGGTCCAGCCAGTGGGCGCCGGCGCCGTGCACGTTGTCCGGCCAGGGCTCGGGGTTGGTGGCGCCCACCTCGGTGCCCACGTATTCCTTCATGGCGAAGAGGCGGAATTCATGGCCGCTGGGCAGGTTGAACTGCAGCATGCGGCCGGTGGCCGGCAGCGAGCCTTCGGCCAGGATCTGCGTCTTGACGCCGCGGGCCTCGATGCGCTTCTGCAGTTCGTCCAGGTCCTCGTCCTTCTCCACCTTGTAGGCCACGTGGTTCATGCCGGCCTGGTCGCTGGGGGTGAGGATGACCGAATAGCGGTCCCACTCGTCCCAGCACTTGAGGTAGACGTTGCCCGACTTGTCCTCCATGGTCACGTACATGCCCAGCACGTCGCGGTAGTGCTTGACCGCGGCGGCCATGTCCATCACTTTCAGGCTCACGTGCCCGATGCGCATCACACCCATGTCTGTCTCCTTAGGGGGTTGGTGGGGTGGGGGAAGAAGTCGCCACGGCAGCCTGGTTGGCCCCCTGCGGCGGACGGTTGAATGGTTTGCAGAGCTTGGCCGCCACCTCGAGGCGCACGGCGGTGGTGGGGGCGACGCGGCAGGCCAGGGTGTAGCCACCGGCCTCTTCCTCATGGCTCACGTGGGCGCGGCTGATGGGGCCCAGCAGCCGGGTCTGGCCTTCCAGCACCTTGACCTTGCACACCCCACAGCCGCCGTTGACGCAGCCCACCGGGATGCCCTTGCGGCCCAGGCGCAACATGCCCTTGAGCAGGCTCTCCTCGGTGGCGCAGGCATAGGTCTCGTTGGTCTGCACCACGCAGACGTTGACCTTGGGGCGGAAGTCGTACATGGCCGTTGTGCCTACACGCGCTTGAAGAAGGCGCTGCGCGGCTTGCTGGCATCCGCGGCGGTGATGAACTTCTCGGTGTAGATGTCGCGCTCGTAGAGCCGGCCCTGCATCAGCGCCGAGAGGCAGGCCTCGATCATGGGCGGCGGGCCGCAGAGATAGGCCTTGCGGCCGGCGAAGTCGCCACCAAAGGCGGCCTTGGCGGCGTCATGCACAAAGCCGGCGGCGATGCCGTCCGCACCGCCGCCGGACTCGCTCAGCGCCGGCACATAGCGGAAGTTGGCATGGCGGGCTGCCAGGCCGACGAACTCGTCGTGGTAATACAGCTCGTCGCGGCTGCGCTGGCCGTAGACCAGGGTGATCTCGTCGCTGCAGCCCCGCGCCAGCAGGTCCAGGATCATGGAACGCGGGCTGGACAGGCCCGAGCCGCCGGCCATGAAGAGCTTGGGCCCGGGCAGCGACTCGCGCACGAAGAAGCGGCCGTAGGGTCCGGAGATGTGCAGGGCCTGGCCGGCCTTCAGCTCGTTGTGCAGCCAGGCCGTGCCGGCGCCCCCGGCGACGATGCGCACGTTGATCTCCAGCTCACCCGTCTCGCCCACCTGCTGCGGCGAGTTGGCGATGGAGAACGGCCTGCCACCCTCCACGCCCGGGATATGGACCTGCACATACTGGCCGGCCTGGAAATCGATGTCCTGGTCCAGCTTGAGCCATATGGCCTTGATGGTGGGCGTCACGGTCTCGATGCGGGCCACCGTGGTGTGGAAGTCGCGCACCGGGATGATGCGGGCGTCCGGGTCCTCGTCGATGTCGGCCTCGATGGTGGCATCGCTCAGCAGCGTGGCGCAGCAGGCCAGGGCTTTGCCCTCCTCGCGCTCGAAGTCCATCAGCGCGAAGGGATTGGCCGCGCCGTGGTCCACCTCGCCCTCGCAGACCTGCACCTTGCAGGTGCCGCACAGGCCGTGGCCGCAGGCATGGGGGATGTAGATGCCCTGGCGCAGCGCGGCGTCGAGCAGGGTCTGGCCGTCCTCGACGTCGATCGTGGCGCCCAGCGGGTCGATGGTCAGGGTCTGGGTCATGGTGGCGGGATGGGGATGGGCCTCAGAAGGCGCGCCGGCCCTGCGGACCAACGGCGCGGATGCCGTCCAGCCTGGGCGTGCGGAAGCGGATCAAGGTCTTGTGCTCGAAGCCGTGGTGGTCCAGCGACTTGCCGAAGTCGGGCAGGAAGCGCTGGCTGGAGCGGAACCACAAGGTGCGCTGCCAGTCGATCTGCTCGAACTCGGGGTGTTCGCCGTAGAGGTCGGGCAGGACGTCGCGCACCAGGGCGCCGAAGGGCAGCGTGGGCGGCAGGGGCACGCAGAAGGGCGCGCTGTACATGAGGTGGTGGTCCCAGCACAGGTAGATCAGGCGCTTGCCGTGGAAGAGGTCCTCGGTGTCGCGCTGGATCAGCGGGTAGCTGGACAGGTGGCGCAGCTGGCGGTGCGGGTTGGCCTCGGGCGGTGCGGGACGGGGGCTCATGCGCCCTCCCCTTCCGCCGGCTTGGCGCCCTTGACCCGGCCGCTCCAGGCGGCGAAGTTGCGACGATCGACGCTGGCCTCGAAGTCGCCGTTGTCGCGCCCGCCGTCCACGCCGTAGTAGCGCAGCACCTCGCGCACCGGGCTGTCGCCGGGCGAGGCCGGGTTGATGTCCTCGGGGTAGCAGCTGCCCTGGTAGATCTGGTGCACCGGCAGCCAGGCCTGGCTGTATTTGCTGGGCTCCTCGTCGAAGATGGTCTTGCAGTGGTCCGAGCAGAAGTGGTACTTCATGCCGTGGTAGCTGCTCTCGCGGAAGGCGATCTGGGTCGGGTCGCCCGGCTCGGTGAAGAGCATGGGGACCTGGCAGGTCTGGCACAACATGGGCAGCACCTGGTTGAACCAGCGTCCGCCCTCCTTGTGCTTCTCGGGCTCCTTGGCCAGCGAGCGCCAGTGGTCGAAGCGGCCGCGGTAATAGGTGTCGAAGGTGTCGGGGTACTTCTGTGCCAGCCAGCCCATCTCGTCTTCGCCCGGCAGCCAGGTGTGGAAGGCGGCGGCATGGCCGTACTGGTAGAAGGTGGCCCAGGCCTGATGGCTGATGTGGTCCTTGCCCTCGCAGGCATCGTCCCAGCCGGCCGGCTTCCTGATGCCGAAGCGGGCCAGGTCGGCGAAGAGCGCGCCGCCGTTGGACTCGGCATACATCTCCCAGGCTTCCTTCCAGCTCATCACACGCTTGGGCAGCATGTAGTCCTGCATCATGGCCACCAGGGTGAGCAGGCGGTAGCCGCGCCAGAACCACTTGTCCATCCAGCGCTGCACGATGGGCACGTTGGCCGGGTCCTGCTCCAGCATGAACTTGATGCACTCGATGCCCAGCGTCATGTGGCGCGATT
>JBJOKP010000200.1:0-5324 GCA_046046045.1 Pseudomonadota bacterium
AGCCAGGGATGTTGCAGGCCCTGGGCGCGCAGGCTGGCCCAGGGCTTGAAGAGCAGGGCCAGCGTCAAGGCGAGGAGGAGGGCGGCGGCTTCGGGCCAGGTGGCGGTGAGGATGGTCACGGAGGTGGACAGGAGGTGAGCAGCGGGCAGGTCTCGGCGCGGCGGAACTCGCCGGAGCATGCATCAGGCAATCGGGCAATCAGGCCGCGCATGCTGCCTGCCCGGCCATCTCCCTGCCCTGCGCAGCCACAAGGCAGACCGGACCGGGGTGGCCGCCGGCTCCGTCCGCTCGCCGGAGATCGTGGCGCAAGCCGTCGCGTGATCACCACAGGCCAGCGTGCTTTGCGGCCCGGGGCTGCGGGTGGGTGGGGTAGTCCAGCCTCGGCAGGCCAGGCGGCGCTGGTTACCGTGCCGGCATGAACACCAAGCCCCCGATCGACTTCTGGTTCGACTTCTCCTCGCCGTATTCCTATGTCGCCTCGGAGTGGATCGATGCCCTGGCCGCCCGTCATGGCCGCAGCGTGCGCTGGCATGCCATCCTGCTGGGGGTGACCTTCCAGGCCGCCGAGCTGCGCAGCCCGGTGGCCTATCCGCTCAAGCGCGACTACGTGCTGCGGGATTTCGCCCGCTCGGCCCGCTTCGAGGGCGTGCCCTACCAGCCGCCAGCCAAATTCCCCATCTCGACGCAGAACGCGGCGCGCATCTTCTGCATGCTGGCCGCCACCGACGCCGAACAGGCCAAGCGCTGGGCCCGCAGCGGGCTGCGCGCCTATTTCGGGCGGGGCATCGACCTGAGCGATGCCGCGGCGCTGGCAGCCCTGGCGGCCGAGTTCGGCCTGCCCGAGGCCGAATCGGTCTGGACCGATCCGCGCTGGAAGGAGGCGCTGCGCCAGGAGAACGAGGCGGCCATCGCGGCCGGCGTGTTCGGCGCGCCCTTCTTCATGGTGGACGGCGAACCCTTCTGGGGCAACGACCGCAAGAGCCAGCTGGCGGCCTGGCTGGAAGGGCGGCTGCGCTGAATCACCGGGCGGCCGGGTTCAGGCTTCAAGCCCCAGGATTCAGATGTGGGCGTGCAGCGTGCTCGGGCTGCCGGCCCGGCTGTAGGCGGCCGCCATCTTCAGGGCGCCACTGCCCAGGCGCTGCTGCTGGCTGAGGCGTTCGTGCTTGACCTCGGCATGGCTGGAGCGCTCGAAATGCTGGGCCAGGCGCACCAGGGTGGCACTGCCGCAGGCCCGGCACAGGCTCAGCACGGCGCGCGCGTATTCGGGCGGGCCCAGCAGCAGGGCAATGTCGACGTCCTGACCCAGTTCGTTGAGCAGCAGGTCGTGGATGCGGGTGGCCAGCTGCAGGCGGCTGGGCTCGTCTTGGATGGCATTGTTTTGGTTCATGATCGGGCTCCCGTGGAACGGATGTCATCCTCCATGCACCCGCCGTGCCGTGACATCCCCTCAAACACGCAAAATTGCATCCAACTGCAAGCGCGGTGATCTGCGTCACGGGACCCGATCACAGACCCGTCCGGGCGCCTCCCGGACCCCACCGAGCCCCCCGATGAGCCTGCCTGAACACGTCACTTTGGTCGAAGTCGGCCCCCGCGATGGCCTGCAGAACGAGGCCAAGCCCGTGCCCGCCGCCGACAAGATCGCCCTCGTGCACCAACTGCAGGCGGCCGGCCTGCGCGAGATCGAGGTCACCAGCTATGTCAGCCCCAAGTGGGTGCCGCAGATGGCCGACAACGCCGAGGTCATGGCCGGCATCAGCCGCCAGGCCGGGGTGCGCTACAGCGTGCTGACGCCCAACATGAAGGGCTTCGAGGGCGCGCTGGCCAGCCGGGTCGACGAGATCGTGGTCTTTGCCGCCGCCAGCGAGGCCTTCAGCCAGAAGAACATCAACTGCAGCATTGCCGAGAGCATCGAGCGCTTTGCGCCGGTGGTGGCCGCCGCGCGGGCGGCCGGCATCAAGGTGCGCGGCGCCATCTCCTGCACCGTGGGCTGCCCCTACCAGGGCGAGGTCAGCCCCGACGAGGTCGAGCGCGTGGTGCTGGGCCTCAAGGGCATCGGCGTGCAGCACGTGGGCATTGCCGACACCATCGGCGTGGGTACGCCGCGCAAGGTGCAGGCGGCGCTGGAGCGGGCGCTGAAGCACTACCCGCTGGCCGAGGTGAGCGGGCATTTCCACGACACCTACGGCCAGGCCCTGGCCAACATCTACGCCAGTCTGGAACTGGGCATCCATGTCTTCGATGCCAGCGTGGCCGGCCTGGGCGGCTGCCCCTACGCCCGCGGCGCCACCGGCAACGTGGCGACCGAGGACGTGGTCTACCTGCTGCACGGCCTGGGCATCACCACCGGCATCAACCTCGATGCCCTGGTCGACGCCGGCCACCAGATCTGCCAGGTCGTCGGCAAGCCCAATGGCTCGCGCGTGGCGCGGGCCCTGCTGGCCAAGCGGGGCGTGGTCGCGGCCTGCTGATCACGGTGCACCGCCGCCCTGGCACACGCCAGGGCTGGCTGGGATTCAGATCGCCTTGCGCAGGTTGGCCGGGGCGATCTTGAGCGCCTCGCGGTACTTGGCCACCGTGCGGCGCGCCACCTGGATGCCCTGCTCCTCCAGCATGGTGCTGAGCTGGCTGTCCGAGAGCGGCTTCTTCGGGTCTTCGGCCGCCACGAACTGCTTGATCAGCGCCCGCACCGCGGTGGAACTGGCATTGCCACCGGCCTCGGTGTTGAGCGAGCTGCCGAAGAAATACTTCAGCTCGAAGGTGCCGAACGGCGTGTTCATGTATTTGGCCGTGGTCACGCGCGAGATGGTGCTTTCGTGCAGGCCCAGCTCGTCGGCGATCTCGCGCAGCACCAGCGGCTTCATGGCGATCTCGCCGTGGGTCAGGAAGCCCTTCTGCCGCTCGACGATGGCCTGCGAAACCCGCTGGATGGTGTCGAAGCGCTGCAGGATGTTCTTGACGAACCAGCGCGCCTCCTGGAGCCGGGCGCTCAGCCCGGCGCCGCCATCCGCGCCGTTGTTGCCGCGGTTGTTGGAGCGGTGCTGGCGCAGCACCTGGGCGTACATGTCGTTGATGCGCAGCTTGGGCATCACGTCGGGGTTGAGCACCACCTTCCAGCCCCGGCCGGCCTTCTGCACGATGACGTCGGGCACGACGATGTTGGCCTCGGCCCGGGTGAAGCGCCGGCCCGGCTTGGGTTCGAGCGTGAGGATGAGGCTCTGCGCCTCGCGGATCAGCTCCTCGTCGGCACCGGTGGCGCTGACCAGCTTCTTCATGTCGCGCCGTGCCAGCAGTTCCAGGTGCTTCTGGCAGATCAGCAGGGCCACGCGCTGGTCGGCGCTTTCGGGCAGCTCGCGCAGCTGCAGGCACAGGCATTCGGAGAGGTCGCGCGCGCCCACGCCGCTGGGCTCCAGGCTCTGCAGCCAGGCCAGGGCGCAGCGCAGGCGTTCGCCCATTTCCTCGCGCAGGGCGAAGAGCGCCTCGCCGGTCTCCTCGCGGCCCTGCATCAGGCGCTCGACGATCTCCTCCAGCGGATCGGCCAGCCAGCCGTCCTCGTTGAGGGAGTCGATCAGGGCCAGCACCAGCAGCTGGTCGTCCTCGCCCAGGCGCATGCCCAGCAGCTGGCGGCGCAGGAAGTCGGTGAGCGACTCGGCCACGCTGTTGCGCTCGCTCCAGTCGCTGTCCTCATCCTCCATGGCGCCATTGCGGGTGCGGCTGTCGCCCAGGCCGTCGAAGTCGTCGCGGTCGCCGCCCGGCTCCCAGTCGGCGTCGGCCGCGCTGAAGTCGAGCTTGTCGATGCTGACCCCCTCGGCCTCGCCGGTGGGGTAGTCGGCACCGGCGGTGTCTGCCGTCGCCACCTCGCCGTCGTAGCTGCTGCCCTCGCCGGCGCGGCCGCTGTCCCAGCCTTCGTCGCCGCTGGCGGACGAGGACGAGGATTCGGCGGGACCGGCCTCGGCGGCTTCGGTGGCCTGGAGGGGCGGGCTGTCCTCGGCGGCTTCCAGGAAGGGGTTCTGTTCGAGCATCTGCTCGACTTCCTGGTGCAGCTCCAGCGTGGAGAGCTGGAGCAGGCGGATGGATTGCTGCAGCTGGGGCGTGAGCGCCAGGTGCTGTGACAGGCGGACCTGCAGGGACGGCTTCATGCTTCTTTCCGTGGCCTACATGCGGAAATGTTCGCCAAGGTAGACCTTGCGCACGTCGGGGTTGTCGACGATCTCGCCGGGCGTCCCCTCGGCAAGCACGCGACCTTCGCTGATGATGTAGGCCCGGTCGCAGATGCCCAGGGTCTCGCGCACGTTGTGGTCGGTGATGAGCACGCCGATGCCGCGCGCCTTGAGGAAACCGATGATGCGCTGGATCTCGATCACGGCGATCGGGTCCACGCCGGCAAAGGGCTCGTCCAGAAGGATGTAGCGCGGCTGGGTGGCCAGGGCCCGGGCGATCTCGACCCGGCGGCGCTCGCCGCCTGACAGGGCCAGGGCCGGGCTCTCGCGCAGCGAGGCGATGGAGAGGTCGGCCATCAGGCTGTCGAGCTGACGCTCGATGCGCTCGGCGCTGAAGCGCTTGCCGGCCTCGTCCAGCTGCAGCTCGAGCACGGCGCGGATGTTCTCCTCGACGTTGAGGCGCCGGAAGATGGAGGCCTCCTGCGGCAGGTAGGACAGGCCCAGCCGGGCGCGCTGGTGGATGGGCAGGCGCTCGACCGGCGTGCCATCGATGCTGATCTCGCCGGCATCGGCGCGCACCAGGCCCACGATCATGTAGAAGCTGGTGGTCTTGCCCGCGCCATTGGGGCCCAGCAGGCCGACCACCTCGCCGGGGCCGACAGCCAGATGCACGTCCTTGACCACCTTGCGGGCGCCATAGGACTTCTGCAGGTCACGCGCCATGAGCTGCCGCGGGCCGACGCCGGACGGGCTGTCCGCCGCCGCTGCCGCATCCGTCACCGGCTGGCTGTCCCGCACGGCGTCCACCTCAGCGACCTTCGGAGGCCTTGCCGGCCGCCGGCTTGGCCGTGCTGCGCGGTGCCACCACCGCCCGCACGCGGCCGTTGCCCGAGGCGGGCAGCTCGGCCGACGACGGAGCCTGACCCAGCACCTCGAAGCTGTCCCTGGCCTGGTCGTAGACGATGAGCTGGCCGCTCAGGTCTTCCGACAGCTTGCCGCCCATCCAGCGGCGCAGCTGGGCCAGTTGTTCCAGCCGCACGGTTTCACTGGCGCCGTCGTAGTCGATCTTCTGGGCCTGGCCCTCGACCTGTTCGTCCAGGCCGTCGCGCTTCTGGCGGAAGGTGGCCGGCGTGCCCGGGCTGCCCAGGGCGGTGGCCACGACCT
>JBJOKP010000201.1:0-5318 GCA_046046045.1 Pseudomonadota bacterium
GGTGGGGCGCCATCACATCATCGGCGGCGAAACCCGGGTCTTCGACGCCGACGGGCCGCTGGGCCTGCGCTTCACCCTGGCCGAGCCCTGGAGCGCCCTGCTGCTGGACGACCCCCGGGTCATCCACGAAAGCACGCCCATCCAGCCCGAGATCGCCGGCCAGGACGGCTGGCGCGACACCCTGGTGCTGACCTACCGCCAGCACGGCTTCCAGGATCCGCCGCCGCAGGCTTGATCTGCCTGGCGGCCTGTAGCGCCCCAGGCCTGCCGGGTTCAGCGCTTGCCGAAGCTGGCCAGCGCCGGCCCGGCGACGCGGCAGATGCGCCAGTCGGGCAGCACCTCGGCGCCCAGGCCTTCATAGACGTCGATGGCGGACTGGTTCCAGTCCAGCACCGCCCATTCCAGCCGGCCACAGCCGCGCTCGACCGCAATCTCCGCCAGCCGCGCCAGCAGGGCCCGGCCGATGCCACGGCCGCGCCAGGCCGGCAGCACGAAGAGATCCTCCAGGTGCAGGCCGGGCTTGGCCAGAAAGGTCGAGTAGTTGGGGAAGAAGAGGGCGAAGCCGACCACGCCGACGGTCCCACCCGCGTCAGCCTCTTGAGCCTCGGCCACCAGGCATTCGGCCCAGGGGCGAGGGCCGAAGAGGTGGGACTCGAGCTGCTCGGCCGTCACCTCCAGCATGTGGGTGAGCTGCTCGTAGTCGGCCAGGGCCTGGATCAGGCCGACGATGGCCGACACGTCGCGCGGCTCGGCCGGACGCAGGTGGAAGGGGGTGGAGGCGCTCATGGTGGGGCGGTGAGACTGTGGGAAAGGGCTGCAGCAAGACGCCCAGGGCCGGGGAGGTTCGGCCCCATTGCATGGCCATTCTTGCAGCCGACACTCCGGGCTCAGCCCGCCCAGTTCCGCCAGCCCAATTCCGCCAGCATTCCTCTGCCATGAGCCCCACCCCCTCCGATCAGCCCGTCTATCACCCACGCCGCACGTCGCAGAGCCGCTTCGTGCCGGTGCGCGGGCTGAGTTACCACGTGCACCTCTGGGGCGACCCGGCGGCGGTCACGCCCGAGCGGCCGGCCCTGGTCATGGTGCATGGCTGGATGGATGTGGGCGCCTCCTTCCAGTTCCTGGTCGACGAGCTGGACCGCCTGGGCGCCCTGCCGCCCTGCGTGATCGCGCCGGACTGGCGCGGCTTCGGCCGCACCCAGGCGCCGCCCGCCACCGATGCCTACTGGTTCGCCGACTACCTGGGCGACCTCGACGGCCTGCTCCAGGCCCTGCTGCCGGGTGAGGCCCCCATCGACCTGCTGGGCCACAGCATGGGCGGCAACGTGGTGATGATCTACTCCGGCGTGCGGCCCGAGCGCATCCGCCGCCTGGTCAATCTAGAAGGTTTCGGCCTGCCGCGCACCCAGCCCGAACAGGCGCCCAAGCGCTACCGCCAGTGGCTGGACGAACTCGGCCAGCCCCCCGAGCTGCGCGACTACGCCGGGCCGGCCGAGGTGGCCGCCCGCCTCATGCGCAACAACCCGCGCCTGCCGGCCGAGCAGGCTGCCTGGCTGGCACCGCACTGGGCCGCCCCCGTGGGCGACGGCCCGCAGGCGCGCTGGCAGCTGCAGGCCGACCCGGCCCACCGCAAGACCAACCCGGTGCTCTACCGCGTGGAGGAGGTGCTGGCCTGCTGGCAGGCGATCACCGCCCCGGTGCTGTGGGTGGAGGGAGCGGACACCCAGCTCAGCCAGTGGTGGGGCAACCGCTACCCGCGCGAGGACTTCGACGCCCGCCTGGCCCAGGTGCCCTGCCTGCAGCGCCACACCCTGGCCGACTGCGCCCACATGCTGCACCACGACCAGCCGGCCGCCCTGGCAGCGCGGCTGGCCAGTTTCCTGGCGCCGCAAGCCGGGCAGACGGCCGCCCCGGGCGCATGAGAAAATCGCCCGCTTGCCAGCCGGGGCAACACGTTCCGGCCAGGCACCCTGCACCGCACCAAGCACCGACATGGACATCGAACAAATCAACGCCATCGGCACCGGCCTGGCCGACCTCCAAGAGCGCACCACTGCGCTAAGGGGGTATCTTTGACTACGAGGACAAGTCCAAGCGCCTGACCGAGGTCAACGCCGCCCTGGAGAACCCGGAGATCTGGAACGACCCCAAGCGGGCCCAGGAACTGGGCAAGGAGAAGAAGACGCTGGAGGACGTGGTCAGCACCATCGACCACCTGACCCAGCAGCTGGCCGACAACCTCGAGCTCTACGAGATGACCAAGGCCGAGGACGACTTCGAGTCGCTGGCCGCCATCGAGGGCGATGCGGCCGAGCTGCGTGCCATCGTCGAGCGCCTGGAATTCCGCCGCATGTTCAGCAACCCGGCCGATCCGCTGAACTGCTTCGTCGACATCCAGGCCGGCGCCGGCGGCACCGAGGCCTGCGACTGGGCCAGCATGCTGCTGCGCCAGTACCTCAAGTACTGCGAGCGCAAGGGCTTCAAGGCCACGATGGAGGACGAGACGCCGGGCGACACCGCCGGCATCAAGAGCGCCACCATCAAGATCGAGGGCGACTACGCCTTCGGCCACCTGCGCACCGAAACCGGCGTGCACCGCCTGGTGCGCAAGAGCCCCTTCGACTCCTCGGGCGGCCGCCACACCAGCTTCGCCTCGCTCTTCGTCTACCCGGAGATCGACGACTCGATCGAGATCGACATCAATCCCTCCGATGTGCGCACGGACACCTTCCGCGCCAGCGGCGCGGGCGGCCAGCACATCAACAAGACCGACTCGGCGGTGCGGCTGACCCACATCCCGACCGGCATCGTCGTGCAGTGCCAGGACGGCCGCAGCCAGCACAGCAACCGCGACGTCGCCTGGCGCCGGCTGCGCTCGCGTCTCTACGACCACGAGATGAAGAAGCGCATGGCCGAGCAGCAGAAGCTGGAGGACACCAAGACCGACGTGGGCTGGGGCCACCAGATCCGCAGCTATGTGCTGGACCAGAGCCGCATCAAGGACCTGCGCACCGGCCACGAGGTCTCGGCCACGCAGAAGGTGCTGGACGGCGACCTCGATGCCTTCATCGAGGCCAGCCTGAAGCAGGGCCTGTGATGACGGGCGGCGCCACGCGCACCGACCGCCCCTGGGGCGCCCTGCTGCTGGACATGGACGGCACGCTGATCGACAGCATGCCGCTGCATGAACGCTCCTGGGCGCAGTGGTTCGTCGAGACCGGACTGGCGCGCAACCCCGCCGACGGGGCGGGCGACGACTTCTTCGCCAGCACCGCCGGCCGCACCAATGCCGAGATCCTGCGCGACCTGCTGCCGGCAGCGAGCGAGGCCGAGATTGCCGCCCTGGCCGAGCGCAAGGAAGTGATCTACCGCGAGATCGCCCGCCGCGAGCTGCAGCTCATCGCCGGGGCGGCCGAGTTCTGCCAGGCCGCTCGGGCCGCCGGCATCCGGCTCGCGGTCTGCACGGCCGCACCCCGCGCCAACATCGCCGTGGCGAGTGAGCGCTTCGGCCTCACCGACTGGGTGGACGCCATCACCAGCCCGGACGACGGCCTGCGCGGCAAGCCGCACCCGGACATCTTCCTGGCCGCGGCCCAGAAGCTGGGCGTGGCCCCGGCCGACTGCCTGGTCTACGAGGACGCCCCCCTGGGCATCGAGGCCGCCCGCCGCGCCGGCATGGGCGCCGTGGCCCTCACCACCACCCTGCCCGCCAGCGCCTTCAGCGGCCAGGCCCATGTGCTGGACGTGATTGCCGACTACCGCGGCCACCGCTGGCCGGCCCGACGGGCCTGAGGCCACTGCGCAGGACCGTTCAGGAACGCAGCGTCACCCCGGCCAGGCGGAAGGCATCGAGTGCCTCCTGCCTGGCCTGCGGACTGCGGAAGGTGACCGTCTCCCAGCCAAAGCCGCACACGGCCGTCTGCGCGCCGTAGATCTGGCGCGCCATCAGCAGGGCGGTGGAATGCACGCCCACCACGGCGTCCAGCGGCTCGCGCGCCATCCAGCTCTCCAGCGCCTCGTCGATCTCGAGCAGGCGGTCGTTCGGCCCGCGCAGCTCGTGGTGGGGGTCGCGTGGATGGGCCTTGTAGAGCACCTCGGTGATGCCCTGGTCGGCCAGCCAGGCATGGATCTCGGCCGTCACCGCCGCCAGGCCGGCCACATCGATGAGGTGATGGGCCAGCAGCGGCTGGCCCACCACCAGGGCGCGGCGCGGCTGGCCCTCGCGGCGGGCCGCCTGGGCCGCAGGATCGGCCAGCGGCGGCAGCGGCTGGGCCTTGGCCGGCGGATAGGGATGGGGAAAGCCGGGCAGCACATAGACCCGGTCGCAGAAGGCCGCATCCGCGCCGGTGCGGTCGCCCGCATAGGTCGTGTAGCGCAGGCTGGGCGCCACCAGGCGGCGCAGCAGGCGCAGTCGCTGGGCCAGCCGGCGCCGTCCGGAGAGCGGCTGGGCCGTCATGCTGCCCAGGCCGTCGGGCAGGATGCGGGCCTGCATCACCCGGGCGCCGCAGCGCCGCGGCAGGGCGTGGAGGAAGTAGTTGATGGCCTCGGTGTCGTACACCGGGGCGTGCAGCACCAGTTCCTCGCAGGGCCCGGCCAGCTCGGCCACCAGGCGCAGGTTGTCCACCAGGCGGCGCTGACGACCGAAGGGCCCGGGCAGGGGATCGAAACGCGGCCAGGGCAGGGGCGCGGCCACGTCCCAGTCGGCGGCCCGAACGACCGGCCCGGCCCCGGGCAGGTACCAGAGCAGCACCTGGCGCGCCCCCGGTTCGAAATGCCGTGCCACCAGGCGGGCGCAGAGGTAGTGCAGGGGCGTGGCGACGAAGTAGACGGCGACGCGGCGCGGGGCCTTGCCCTCGCCCGAATGCTGCGCCGCCAATTGCTGATCCATGTCCATGCCATCCCATCCTGGGCGCAGGCTGCGCCGTGGGCCTGCATGGTAGTGGCGCTTGTGCCGGAGGCCGGGCCACTAAACTCCGGCGCCCTGCATGCCCCGGGCATGTTCCCCCGACTCACTGCTGAACGGCCCCTCTCGTGACCACCGCACTCATCACCGGCGCCGACGGCTTCATCGGCTCCCACCTGACCGAAGCCCTGGTGCAAGCCGGCTACAAGGTGAAGGCCCTGGCCATCTACAACTCCCTGGGCAGCTGGGGCTGGCTGGACGGCCTGCCCTGCATGGACCAGGTCGAGGTGGTGAGCGGCGACGTGCGCGACCCGCATTTCTGCAAGCACATCAGCCAGGGCGTGGACGTGGTCTTCCACCTGGCCGCGCTGATCGCCATCCCCTATTCCTACGTGGCGCCGGACAGCTATGTGGA
>JBJOKP010000202.1:0-5313 GCA_046046045.1 Pseudomonadota bacterium
TCGGCCACCGCCATGCCCTGGCGGGCGAGCGGCAGCAGCTCGGCCTCCCAGCGGGTGTAGATCGGATTGAGGGCATGCACCACCAGATCGACCGGCCCGCAGCAGGCCTGGGCCATGGCGGCGGCATCACCCAGCGGCAGGGCCAGCGGCGTGACGCTGCCCGGGGAGTCCGCCATGGCCTCGCCGGCCCGGCGGTGCTGGGCCAGCACCTGCCAGCCCCGGCTGGCGAAGGCCGAAACGGCCGCCGCGCCGAAGCGGCCGCGAGCCCCCAGCACCAGCACTCGGCGCTGACGTTCGTCTGGACGATGAGGCGTGGTGACCGTGGGCAGGTTGGTGGGCATGGCAGGCAGCTCCGGGTGGGCAAGGGATGGGAGGAGGGACAACAGCGCCAGTCTCTGGCGGCGACACTCATTCAACAATCGTCGATCAAGGCATGCCAGACATGCGGATCCGCATGAGACTCGGGGCATCTCCCTTTAAGACGCCGGAGCCATGACACCGACCGATCCCCGCCGTTTCGACTGGGCGCTCATCCGCAGCTTCCTGGCCGTGCTGGATGCCGGCAGCCTGATGGGCGCGGCCCGGCGCAGCGGTGCCCTGCAGCCCACCCTCTCCCGCCACATCAGCGAGCTGGAGACCCAGCTGGGCGCGCCACTCTTCGAGCGCACCGGCCGCGGCGTGACGCCTACCGCCATGGCGTTGGCCATCGCCGATGCCGCCCGCCGCATGCAGGACGGCGCCGATGACCTCGCCCGCGCGCTGGCCGCGCAGCGGGGCTCGTCGCGGGTGGGCACGGTGCGCATCAGCACCAGCGACGTGGCGGCCAGCTACCTGCTGCCGCCGGTGCTGGTGGCGCTGCAGCAATCCGAACCGGGCATACAAGTCGAACTGGTGGCCACCAATGCGCTCAGCAACCTGCTGCGCCGCGAGGCCGACATCGCCGTGCGCATGGCCCGCCCGGCCCAGGCCTCGCTGCTGGCGCGCAAGCTGGCCGACATCCCGCTCGTGGCCTGCGCGCATGAGACCTACCTGGCCCGGGCCGGCACGCCCGAGCAGCCGGCCGACCTGCTGCGCCATCGCCTGATTGGCTACGACCGCGAGGACACGCTGATCCGCGGCTTTGCCGCGCTGGGCGTGACCATCACGCGTGAGCAGTTCGCCCTGCGCTGCGACGATCAGCTGGCCTTCGGCCGCCTCATCGCCGCCGGTGCCGGCATCGGCTTTGCCGCGGCCTACAACCTGGCGCACTGGCCGGGCGTGCGGCCGCTGCTGCCCATGCTGGCCATCCCCCCCCTGCCCTGCTGGCTGGCTGTGCACCGGGAAATCCAGGCCAGCCGGGTCATTCGCCGGGTGTACGACTTCCTGGCCGAGGCCATCCCCGCCGAACTCGCCCGTGCCCAGGCCGGCTTGTCCATCTTTCCCGCGCCTGACTGAACCCCGCGCGCGATGACCGACATGCACCGCCAGCCTGCAGGGCCGGCCTGGGCGTGCGAGGATGCGGCGGCATCGGACTGGCCGGCTGAATTGGCCGTGTGTGACCCGAACCCTATCCAACCCTTCCGACTACCAGGAGACCTGCAATGGGCAAGACCGTCAGCTTCCAGCGTCCCGATGGCCAGAGTGTCAGCGGCTATCTCGCCGAACCCGCTCAGGCCACCGGCGCACCGGCCGTGGTGGTCATCCAGGAATGGTGGGGCCTGAACGACCAGATCCGCGGCGTGGCCGATCGTTTCGCCACGGCCGGCTACCTGGCCCTGGTGCCCGACCTCTACCGCGGCAAGTCCACGGTCGAGGCCGAGGAGGCCCACCACCTCATGACCGGACTCAATTTCGGCGATGCCGCCGGGCAGGACGTGCGCGGTGCCGTGCAGTTCCTGAAACAGCGCAGCGCCAAGGTGGGCGTCACCGGCTATTGCATGGGGGGCGCACTGACCGTGCTTTCGCTCTGCAACGTGCCCGAGGTGGATGCCGGCGTGGTCTGGTACGGCATGCCGCCGGTGGACTATGTGGATGCCAGCCGCATCAAGGCGCCCATGCAGGCGCATTGGGCCACCCAGGACGAGTTCTTCGCCATCGCCGCGGTCGATGTGCTGGAGGAGAAACTGCGTGCCGCTGGCGTCAGCCTGGAGTCGCACCGCTATCTCGCCCGCCATGCCTTTGCCAACGAAACCGCCGTGGGTCCCCAGCGGCTGCCGGCCACCCAATATGACCCGGTCTGGGCCAGCCAGGCCTGGGATCGCACCATGCGATTCTTCGGCCGTCATCTGGGCTGAACAAGCCGGTCGGCCGGCCTGCACCTGGCTGGGGTAAATCGTCCGCCCGAGGGGTCGAAACCGGGGCGCCACGCACCCACCCCTCAGCCAGGGCGGTGCGGATTTCTCACCCGGCCGTAGCCCCGCACTCCCTGCAGGGGCTGCTTACAACACTTCATCGGTGTGGGCCCGATGCGCGAATCTTCCACTCACGCATAATGGATTCGGTGTCTGGATGCGTTGCCTTCTCTGTTCGATTGAATGAGTGCTGGCTGTAGCTCCGCCACTGGGTTCTAAGGTACTGCTGTACTCTGTTTCTTGAAAGGCGCTCATTCATGGGCAACAAACTGTATGTGGGCAATCTGGCCTACGGCGTGCGCGACGAAGATCTGAACGAAGCGTTCTCGGCCTTCGGCGCGGTGACCTCCGCGAAGGTCATGATGGACCGTGAAACCGGCCGCTCCAAGGGCTTTGGTTTCGTCGAGATGGGTACCGATGCCGATGCACAGTCGGCCATCAACGGCCTGAATGGCCAGCCCATCGCCGGTCGCAATGTGGTGGTGAACGAAGCGCGCCCGCGTGAAGAGCGTCCCGGTGGTTTCCGCAGCCCCTACGGCGCTGGCCCTGGCGGTCGTCGTGAAGGCGGCGGCGGTGGTGGCGGCGGCTACGGTGGTGGCGGCGGCGGTGGTGGTTATGGCGGCAGCGGTGGCCGCGGCGGCTATGGCGGCGGCGGTGGTGGCGGCTACGGTGGTGGTGGCGGCGGCGGCGGTGGCCGCGGCGGCTACGGCGGCGGCGGCGGTGGTCGCGGCGGCTACGGTGGCGGCGGCGGCGGTTACTGATCGCTCGACCTCTTCAGCCCTTCAGATGCGGCGCAGTGCGGGACCATCCGGCGCTGCGTCAGGCCGGTGCAGAGGCACCGGCTCCACGAACACCACGCCAAGGCGTGGTGTTTTGTTTTGGACGTCCGGACTTCGGGCCGGCTGCCAGCTCGCTCGTCCTTCGGCCTGTCATTTGACCTGCCATTCAGCCCGCGGATGCCCGGCGCGGCTTGCGGCCACGCTTGGCCATCAGGCGATCGAACCAGGCGCCGGGCAGGACCATGAGCAGTCGCGCCACCAGGGCCATCTGCCAGGGCAGCACCACCCGGCGACGGCCCTGGGCGATGGCCCGGGCTGCCGCCCGGGCGAAGTCCTCCACCGGCATCAGGAAGGGCATGGGGTAGGGATTGCCGCGCGTCATCGGGGTATCGATGAAGCCGGGCAGCACGGTCACCACCCTCACGCCGCTCGACCGCAGTTCCCCACGCAGGCTCTCGCAATAGGCCACGACGGCCGCCTTGCTGGCGCAGTAGGCGCCATGTCCTGGCAGGCCGCGGATGGCGGCCACGCTGGCGATGCCCACCAGCGTGCCGCGTCCTGCCTCGCGCATGGGCGCGACAAAGGGCTGGAAGGTGGCGGCCAGGCCGGTGACGTTGATGGCCAGGGTGTCGGCCATCACGGCCAGGTCGGCCACCTCCGCGGTGTCCATGCCCACGCTGATGCCGGCGCTGGCGATCACCACGTCCGGCAGGCCCTGCTGGGCCAGGCAGTCCCGGCCCGCGGCGATCAGGGCAGCCTGGTCGCGCACATCGGCAAGGTAGAGCCTGGCATGGCCCTCAGGCAGGCCCAGCAGGCCCAGCGCGGCCAGCCAGGGCTGCACCCGCACGGGATCGCGCACCACCAGGGCCAGACGGCAGCCGGCGCGGGCATAGTGCTCCGCCAGGGCCTGGCCGATGCCGCTGGAGGCGCCGGTGATGAGCACCAGCGGCGGGTGGGCCGGCGGCCGGGCCGTCATGGGGGGCCGCCTGGGCCCTGCACCCGGCCATGCACCGGGCCGGTCATGGACAGGTCCTCGCTGCGGTGGTCGTAGACCAGACCGGCGGCCTCGAAGCGGTCGGCGCCCTGCTGCAGCACCACGGGCTTGTCGGTGCGTATGAGTTCGCGGGCCATGTCGATGAAGATCCAGGCGCTGGCGAACTCGAGCGGCTCACCGCCTGCGGCGGCGGCGCGGCTGACGCGGGCATGGCCCTCCAGCACCACCTCGTCGCCCTGGGCGCGCATGACGGCCCTGTCGGCCCGCGCCACGGTCAATCGCCCCTCGGCGTCCAGCCAGCGCAGGCGCAGGCCGTCGATCTCCAGGCTGTCGTCATCGGCGTAGTGGCGCACCCAGTCGCCCTCGATCTGGCCTGCGCCCAGGCCGCTGCGGCCCTGGTGCTGGATGGTGAAGCCGCGCATTTCGTAGTCCGCCACATGGCCGGGCGCCTGCTGCGGAGCATCGACCAGGGGCTTGGGCGCGTGCTGCACCAGCCACCAGGTGGCCGCGGCCAGCGCGGCCATGCCCAGCACTGGGGCGAGCTGACGCAGGCGAACCAGCAGGCGGTCGCGCGGCGACTGCACCGGCTCGGGCTCGGCGCTGCGCACGCCCAGGGTGGCGCTGAGCGGGGCCAGGGGCAGCGGTTCGCTGTCGATGTCCATGATGCCGGGCTGCTCAGCGTCCGCCGTCCAGGGTGGTCAGGTGGTCGGCCAGCAGGCGTGCATAGGCGCCGCAGGCCATCAGCAGCAGGTCGCAGAATTCGCGCGCTGCGCCCTGGCCGGCTGGCTGGCGGGTAACGTGATGCACGGCGGCCAGCACTTCCGGATGCGCGCCCGGGGGCGCGCAGGCAAAGGCCGCGCGGCTCAGCAGGGGCAGATCCGGCCAGTCGTCGCCGATCACGGCCAGCGCGCCCCAGTCCAGGCCCAGGCGGCCGAGCAGGCCCTGGGCCGCGGCCAGCTTGTCATGCACGCCGAAGAGGGCTTCATGGATGCCCAGGTCGGCGCAGCGCCGCCGCACCGCGGGTGAGTCGCGCCCGGTGATCACCACCGGCTGGACGCCGCCACGCGCCAGCAGCTTGAGGCCATGGCCGTCCAGGGTGGAGAAGGCCTTGACCGTCTCGCCCTCGGCGCCGATGTAGATGCGGCCATCGGTCAGGCAGCCGTCGACATCGAAGATGGCCACGCGCACCGGCTGGGCCTGCAGCAGCAGC
>JBJOKP010000203.1:0-5308 GCA_046046045.1 Pseudomonadota bacterium
CCGTAGTCGCGCGTTTCGGTCATCACCGCCCGGGTGCGCACCAGGGCGTCGGTGGGCATGGTGGTGTGATAGGCATGGCCACCGGCCTCGTAGGTCTCCATGATCTGCAGCCACTTCTTCAGGTCGGCAGCGAAGCTGCTGCTGGTGGTGCCGTCGATGCGGGCGCGGGCGCGTTCACCCAGCACCACGAAGGCACAGCAGGGCGAGCCGCTCCAGCCCTTCTGCGGCGCGCTGACGATCACGTCCACGCCGGTGGTCTCCATGTTCACCCACATGGCGCCCGAGGCGATGCAGTCCAGCACGAAGAGGCCGCCGTGTTCATGCACGGCGTCGGCGACGGCGCGCAGATAGCCGTCGGGCAGCATCATGCCGGCGGCGGTTTCCACGTGCGGGGCGAAGACCACGGCGGGCTGCTCGCGACGGATGGTGGCCACCACCTCGTCGATGGGGGCGGGCACCCAGGGGGCCTGGTAGGCATCGACCATGCGGCGGGCCTTGAGCACGGTGCTGCTCTTGGGGATGCGGCCGGCGTCGAAGATCTGCGTCCAGCGGTAGCTGAACCAGCCGTTGCGGATGACGAGCACATGCTGGTCGGTGGCGAACTGGCGCGCCACGGCCTCCATGCCGAAGGTGCCGCTGCCGGGCACCAGCACCGCCGAGCGGCCGTGGTAGACCTCCTTGAGGATGGCCAAGATGTCGGTCATCACGCCCTGGAAGCGCTTGGACATGTGGTTGAGCGCGCGGTCGGTGTAGACGACCGAGAACTCCAAGAGGCCGTCGGGATCGACGTCGTTGAGCAGGGCGGGCATGGATCTGTCTCCTGGGTGGGATGGGGCGGGGAAGTCGGCGTCGGGGATCGCGGGCGTCTTCTTCGGTGATCTGGGTCGTGGCGGCGCTGCATGGGCGCGGCCATCGTGCGGGCGCGGCAGCCGCGCCCCTGGGGTCAGCTTAGCATCGCCGCCCTGATCCCGCCCTTGGGGCGAACGCCCCTGGCCGGGCCGGTCTGCCGGCTCCGCCGCGGCACCGTCCACGACTTTCCTCCTGCTGCTGCCACCATGAACGACGAGCGCTTCACCCAGGTCATCCTCTACACCGACGCCGACGGCCGGGCCCGTTTCCGCGAGGCGGCCATTCCGCTGGACCAGGGCAGCCCGATGTCGCGGCTCAGCAGCATTCGCCCGGCCAGCGGGCTGCAGCTGCGGCGCAGCCCGGTGGGCTTCAGGAGCGATTTCCACTGCACCACCCACACGCAATGGCTCATCGTGCTGGCCGGCTGCATGGAGATCCGCCTGCAGGACGGCAGCACCCGCCGCTTCGGCCCGGGCGAACATTTCTATTCGGCCGACACCCTGCCCGAGGGTGCCACCTTCGACCCCGCGCTGCATGGCCATGCCAGCCGCCAGGTGGGCGACGAGCCGCTGGTGACGGCGTTCGTGCGCGACTAAAGCGCGCGCCCTGCCGTGTCGCTCAGCGCAGCGTCGCGGCGCGCGGGTCGTGCCGGGCCAGGCGGCCCAGCAGGTGGTCGACCTCGGCCTGGGTGGTGGCGTTGAAGGGCGCGCCGGGCTTGCGCAGCGCGCCGCTGGCCAGCAGGCCGCGGCGCATCAGCATGTATTTGCGCACGGCCAGGCCCACGCCGGGCTGCTGCTCGTAGCGCAGCAGGGGCAAGTGGGCGTCGAAGAGGTCGTGGGCCGTCTCGCGCTCGCCGGCCTGCATCAGCCGCACCACGTCGACCAGCATGTCCGGGAAGGCGTAGCCGGTGTTGGCGCCGTCGGCACCGCGGGCCATCTCGTAGTCCAGGAAGAGACCGTTGTTGCCGGTGAGGATGGCGACGCGGCGCATCTGGCCGGCCGCCTGCCACTGGCGCAGGGTGGAGATCTTGTCCAGGCCCGGCCAGTCCTCGTGCTTGAGCATCACGCAGCTGGGCAGGGTCTCGACGATGCGGCGGATCACGCCCGGGCTCATCTGCACGCTGAAGGTGAGCGGGTAGTCCTGCAGCACGAAGGGCACGTCGGCGCCGATGGCCTCGACCGCCTGCTGGTAGTAGCCCACGATCTGGTCGTCGGTGCGCAGGGTGTGGGGCGGGGCGATCATCACGCCGGCCGCGCCACGCTCCATCACCTCGCGGGTGAGGGCGCGCATGGCGGCAAAGCCCGGCGCCGTCACGCCCACGATGACCGGCAGGCCGGCGGCGCGTCGCACCATGCGGGTGGCGACGGTGAGGCTTTCCTCGTACTCCAGCTTGGCGGCCTCGCCGAGCTGGCCCAGGACGGTCAGGCCGGTGGCGCCGATCTCCAGGTAGAAGTCCACCAGCCGGTCGATCGAGGCCGTGTCCAGCCGGCCGTCCTCATGGAAGGGCGTGGGGGCGATGGGGTAGACGCCCTGGGCGTCCGGTCCGAGTGGCATGGCGTAGGGCTCCGGGTGGGGCAGGCAACCGAGGGAAGATCATGAGCCCGCCGGCACGGGCTCGCCCGCAGGATAACGAGGCGCGCCGGGGCGGATGCGCGACAAGGAGCCAACACCATGTGGAAAAAGATTGCGCTGGGCCTGGCGGGCCTGATCCTGATCGTGCTGGTGGTTGCCGCTTTCCGGCCGGACCACTTCGAGGTCCGGCGCAGCGTGCTGGTGCGCGCCGATCCAGTCCGCATCTATCCCTATCTCGCGGATTTCCACCGTTGGCAGGCCTGGTCACCCTGGGAGCACCTCGACCCGGCGATGAAGCGCACCTTCGAAGGACCTGGCGAAGGGCGCGGCGCGGTCTATGCCTGGGCGGGCAATGACCAGGTCGGACAGGGGCGCATGGAGATCCGGCAGGCCGATCCGCCGGCCACTGACAAGTTGCAGGCGCGCCTGGAGATCCAGCTCGATTTCATGGAGCCCATGGCCAGTCGCAACACCACGGTCTTCGATCTCAAGGGCGGCAGCGACGGCACCGACGTGATCTGGACCATGAGTGGACCGGCCCCGTATGTGACGCGCCTCATGACCTTGTTCGTGAGCATGGACCGCATGATCGGCAAGGACTTCGAGGCCGGCCTGCTCAAGCTGCGCACGGCGGTGGAGAAGGGCGGGGCCTGATCGGGTCGGCAGGCGTGGCGCTTGCCGGTTGGCCGGCCGGAACCTCACCGTCGGCAGGCCCACAGTTCATCCCGCCAGAAAGGGCTGCACGGCGGCGAGCAGGGCCTCGGGCGCCTCTTCGGGGATGTAGTGGCCGCAGGGCAGGGCCTGGCCGCGCACATCCGTGGCCACCTTGCGCCATTCGGCCAGCGGGTCGAAGCAGCGCTGCACGATGCCGCGTTCGCCCCACAGGGCCAGCAGGGGCAGGGCCAGGCGGCGGCCGGCCGCGCGGTCGGCCCGGTCATGCTCGAGGTCGATGCCGGCGGCGGCCCGGTAGTCCTCGCACAGGGCATGGGCGGCACCGGGCTGGGACAGGCAGCGCGTGTACTCGGCCAGGGCCAGCGGGTCGAAGGGGGTGAGGCCGGCATGGCGCGATCCCATCAGGTCGCGCACATAGGCGCCGGGGTCGGCCTCGATCAGGCGCTCGGGCAGGGGCGCGCGCTGGATGAGGAAGAACCAGTGCCAGTAGGCCCGGGCATAGGTCTCGGTGGTCTGCTCGTACATGGCCAGGGTGGGGGCGATGTCCAGCAGCACCAGGCGCTCGACACGCGCCTCGTGGTCCACCGCCAGGCGGTGGGCGACGCGGGCGCCGCGGTCATGCGCCAGGATGCGGAAGCGCTCGTGGCCCAGATGCCGCATCAGGCCCACCAGGTCCAGGGCCATGGCGCGTTTGGCATAGGGCGCATGGTCCTCGCCGCCGGGCGGCTTGGCGCTGTCGCCATAGCCGCGCAGGTCGGGGATGACCAGCTGGTAGTCGCGCGCCAGCGTGGGCGCCACCTTGTGCCAGATGGCGTGGGTCTGGGGATGGCCGTGCAGCAGCAGCAGGGGCGGGCCGGAGCCGCCGCTCACCCAGGCCACGGGCACGCCGTCGATGGCCTCGCGCTGGCTGCTGAATCTTGGAAAGAGCCGGGCATCGGCCGCGGCCGAAGGAGGGGGCGGAAGGGTGGGGCTGGTCATGGCCGGCACATCATGGTGCAGAAGGCGCCGGGCGGCCAGTGGGTGGCCGAACCGGCGAGATCGGGAGAGACGAGAGAAGGGGAGAGCTGGCACCCACCCTGCTGACGCCGTGCCCAAGGGTAGCCGGCGATGACTCGCCGGGGGGCGGCCTGTTAGATTGTCTAAGTGAATGCCACCACCGCACCGCCGCGCCGGACCTCTGCCGGGGCCTCCGGGCCAGCCGCATCACTGACTATGGGGGCGTCGCCGGTCAGCTCGAGCTCATCCGCGATGTCCGCCGCAGGCAGTGCCACAGACGCCCTGCCGCGCTGCGCCAACCGCCTGGTGGCGGTGGCCCCGCTGCTGATGCGCGAGTTCCGCACCGAGATGCGCCGGGTCGCGCCGCGCGACCTGTCCGTGCCGCTGTTCCGGGCCCTGATCCTGGCCGACATCCGGCCGGGCGCCTCGGTCAGCGACCTGGCTGGCCACCTCGGCGTGACCCTGCCCACCGCCTCGGTGGCAGTGGCCAAGCTGGCGGCCCGCGGCCTCTTGGTGGAGGCCGTGCCCGGCCGCCGTCCCAGCCTGCGCCTGACCGAGGCCGGGCAACGCCTGGTGGAGCAGGCCCGGGTCAGCACCACCCAGGCGCTGGCCCAGCGCCTGGCCCAACTGCCTGCCGAGGTGCTGCCCGGCATCGAACAGGCGCTGAACCTGCTGGAGCAGGCCCTCAGCCCGCCGCCGACCTGAACGGCTGGCCGTATGCACCTGCCGCCTGCACCTGCCGCTTGCGCACCCATACGCCAGACATACGCCAGAACGAGCCAGAACTCGACAGATCACCCGACCTTCCACGCCCTGCTGCCCATGACACGTCGCTCACTCACCCTCCTCGTGCTGGCCCTGGCCGGCGCCGGTGCCGCCACCTGGTGGTGGACCAGCCAGCAACGTGCGGCTGCGCCTGCGGCGCCCGGTGCTCCGGCGGCCAACCGCGGCGCCGCCCCCCAGGCGGTGACCGTGAGCCCGGTGGTGCAGCGCGACGTGCCCGTGGTGCTGGAGGCCGCCGGCACGGTGGTGTCGCTCAACAGCGTGGACATCCGGCCCCAGGTCTCGACGACGGTGCGCAGCGTGGCCATCCAGGAGGGGCAGGCGGTGGCCCGCGGCCAGCTGCTGTTCAGCTTCGATGACCGGGCCGACCGCGCCAACCTCGACCGCGCCCGGGCCCAGCTGGCGCGTGACCGCGCCACCCTGGCCGACCTGCAGC
>JBJOKP010000204.1:0-5289 GCA_046046045.1 Pseudomonadota bacterium
CGAGAAGAAGATGTTCTCGAATACCGAGGAACTGCTGCCGGTGATCAGCTTCAATGCCAAGGCCAGTGCCGACGAGGCCAAGAAGCACGAGGACTTCGTCAACCGGATGGTCGACAAGGGCTATACCGGCAAACAGGTCCGCCTGCTCTGTGAATGGTATCTGCGCGTGCGAAAGTCGAGCTGAAAACGCTGGCGGGCTCAGGCCTCAACTGCTCCGAAGGCGTACAGATGCTGCATCAAATCATCGACCGCAGGCTGGCTGGCAAGAACAAGTCGATCGGCAACCGCGAGCGTTTCCTGCGTCGCTACAAGGAGCAGATCAAGGGTGCAGTGCGGCGCGCCATTGATGGCCGGGGCATACGAGACATCGAACGCGGCGAGGAAATCCGCATTCCCAAGCGCGACATCAACGAGCCGGTTTTCCATCATGGCCAGGGCGGGGTGCGCGATATCGTGCATCCGGGCAATCGGGAATACATCCGGGGTGACCGGATCGAGCGCCCGAAAGGTGGTGGCGGGGGCGGCGGCAAAGGCGGCGGCCAGGCCAGCGATTCCGGAGAAGGCGACGATGATTTCGTCTTTGCGCTCAGCAAGGAAGAATTCATGCAGGTCTTCTTCGAGGACTTGGCCCTGCCCCACCTGATCCGCACGCAGTTGGCGGAAACTCCGGAATGGAAATCCCACCGGGCGGGATTCACCAGTGATGGCACGCCCAACAACCTGCACGTGGTGCGTTCCATGCGCGGGGCACTCGGGCGTCGCATTGCCCTGGGTGCCAGCAGTCGGCGCGAACTCCATGAACTCGAGGACGAGGTGCGGGCGCTCCGGGATGGTCCCCCTTCTGGCGAAGTGAGCAAGCGCTTGCTGTGGCTGGAAGAGCGGATACAGCATCTTCGCGGTCGTGTGGCGGGCATTCCCTTTCTCGATCCCATCGATCTTCGCTTCCGCAGCCGGGTGAGGGTGCCAGTGCCCACTTCCAAGGCGGTGATGTTCTGCCTGATGGATGTGTCTGGCTCAATGGATGAGAGCCGCAAGGAGTTATCCAAGCGCTTCTTCATCCTGCTCTACCTTTTCCTGACCCGTCACTACGAGAAGATCGAGATCGTCTTCATCCGCCACCATACCCAGGCCCAGGAGGTGGACGAGGAAGGTTTTTTCCATTCCACGGAGACTGGTGGCACGGTGGTATCGAGTGCCCTGGTGCTGATGGAGGAGGTCATACGCGCTCGCTATCCCAGCGACCAATGGAATATCTACGGCGCCCAGGCCAGTGATGGCGACAACTGGCACCATGACAGCGGCCGCTGCCGGGAACTGCTGGAGCAGAAGATTCTGCCGCTCTGCCGCTATTACGCCTACGTCCAGGTTGCCGAACCCGAGCAGAACCTCTGGGAGGAATATGCACGCCTGGCCGAAGTATCCGGGCCGCATTTCGCAATGCGCAAGGCCACCGAAGTCTCCCACATCTATCCGGTCTTCCGCGACCTGTTCAAGAAGGAAGGGGCTGCGGCATGAATGCGCGCGCCAGAGTCCAGATGAAGGATCTGGTGGCAGGGCCCCAGATGCTGTCGAATCGGCCGCTGCAACACCTGCCGGCGCCCAGCGACTGGAGTTTCGAGCTGATCGACCAGTATCACGACGTGATCCGTGACACGGCCCAGCGTTACGGCCTGGATACCTATCCCAACCAGCTCGAGATCATCACGGCCGAACAGATGATGGATGCCTACGCCAGCGTCGGCATGCCGGTGAATTACCGGCACTGGAGCTATGGCAAAGAATTCATCTCGACGGAGAAGAACTATCGGCGCGGTCACATGGGCTTGGCCTACGAGATCGTGATCAACAGCAATCCCTGCATCAGCTACCTGATGGAGGAGAACACGCTGGCGATGCAGGCGCTGGTGATTGCCCATGCGGCCTACGGCCACAACAGCTTCTTCAAGGGCAATTACCTGTTCAGGATGTGGACCGACGCATCCTCCATCATCGATTATCTGGTCTATGCCAAGAATTATGTGGCGGCCTGCGAAGAGAAATACGGGCTGGAGACGGTTGAATTGTTCCTCGACAGCTGCCACGCGATCATGAATCACGGGGTGGATCGCTACCGGCGGCCCAGCCGCAAATCGCTGGCGCAGGAACTGGCAGATCGCAAGGACCGTGAAGCCTATGCCCAGCAGCAGGTGAATGACCTGTGGCGGACCCTGCCACGACGAGCCGACAAGCCCGAGGAGGCTCAGGAGGTGCGCCGTTTTCCGGAGGAACCGCAGGAAAACCTGCTGTATTTCATCGAGAAGAACGCTCCCCTGCTCGAACCCTGGCAGCGCGAGCTCGTGCGCATCGTCCGCAAGATTGCCCAGTATTTCTATCCGCAGCGCCAGAGCCAGGTGATGAACGAGGGCTGGGCCACCTTCTGGCATCACAAGATCCTCAACACCATGTATGACGACGGCTATCTGACCGACGGCGTCATGATCGAGTGGCTGACCTCCCACACCAATGTGGTCTACCAGCCGCGGGTGGGTGATCGTGGTTACAGCGGCCTCAATCCCTATGCGCTTGGTTTTGCGATGTATACCGACATCAAGCGCATCTGCGAATCGCCCACCGAGGAGGACAGGTACTGGTTTCCAGAAATTGCCGGCAGCCCCTGGTTGCCCACGCTGGACCACGCGATGCGCAACTACAAGGACGAGAGTTTCGTCGGCCAGTTCCTCAGCCCCAAGCTGATGCGCGAATTTCGCCTGTTTGCCATCAAGGATGACGAGAAGCGCAGCGAACTGGAGGTGGCCGCCATCCATGACGAAACGGGCTACCGCGAACTGCGGCAGGCACTGGCCCATCAATATGACCTGGGTTCGCGCGAGCCCAATATCCAGGTCTGGAACGTGAACCTGCGCGGCGATCGTTCACTCACGCTGCGGCATTTCCAGCATCAGGATCGGCCCCTGGCCGACAGCGCCACCGAGGTGCTCAAGCATGTGGCGCGGCTCTGGGGTTTCGGTGTGCACCTGGAAAGCGTCAACGGGGCGGTGACAGTCACCAAGCGCTGGTCGGTGCCCGCGCCTAGCCACTGATGCCGGAAATTCATATCTCACCTGCCGCCGCCAACCCTGCCTCCGATGTGCCCGTGACGGGCAAGGTCGCCAATCCCCAGAAATTCCGGGTCGAGAACCGACCCAGCGAGATTGACGGCACGGGCGCCTTTGCCGGCGAAGCCATCCCGGCCTACAAGAAGATCGGCGAGATCCGCGGTGAATCCATCTCGGTGCGCGAGGCGCGCCGGCGGGTGCGTGGCCAGGCCCGCATCATGATGGTGGAGGTGTCGGACAAGCGGGCCATCGATGCCAGCCTGTCGACCGATCCGCTGTGCTACACCAACCACTCCTGCGTGCCCAACACGGTGCTGCGCATCCGCCAGGGCCGGGTGGAGCTTTACGCCATGCGGGCCATCGCCCAGGGCGAGGAGCTCACCGCCGACTACGGCGAGACCCACCACGAAGGCCGGCTCAGCTGCCGCTGCGGCGCACCAGGCTGCCGCGGCGCGCTCTGAATCCTCGCCTGCCCTGACGGCGCCCGTCCAGGGGTGATCAGTGAGCCTTCAATGGGCGAAGATCTTGCCCGGGTTCATGATGTTGTGCGGGTCCAGCGCCTGCTTGATGCTGCGCATCAGGCTGACAGCAACCGGGCCGGCTTCGTCCAGCAGAAAACCCATCTTGTGCAGGCCGATGCCGTGTTCGCCGGTGCACGTGCCTTCCATGGCCAGGGCCCGGGCGACCAGACGGCGGTTCATGGCCTCGGCACGGCTGGATTCATCCAGGTTGTTGGGGTCGATGAGATAGCCGACGTGGAAGTTGCCGTCACCAACATGGCCGACCAGGAAATAGGGAATGCCGCTGGCATCGACCTCGGCCACGGTTTCGACCAGGCATTCGGTCAGGCGCGAGATGGGCACGCAGGTGTCGGTGCTGATGGCGCGGCAGCCGGGCCGGGACTGCACCGCGGCGAAATAGGCATGGTGGCGGGCCGTCCACAGCTTGGTGCGATCCTCGGGCGAGGTGGCCCAGGCAAAGGCCTGGCCGCCGTGTTCGGAGGCGATCTCCTGCACCACCTCGGCCTGTTCCTTCACGCCCGCGGGCGTGCCGTGGAACTCCATCAGCAGCATGGGCTCTTCGCGCAGCGTGAGCTTGGCGTGCCGGTTCACCATGCGCACGGTGTTGTGGTCCAGCAGCTCGCAACGGGCGATGGGCACGCCGCTCTGGATGATGGCGATGGTGGTGTCCACCGCTGCCTTGATGCTCGGGAAGTTGCACACCGCGGCCGAAGCCGCCTCGGGCTGCGGGTAGAGGCGCAGGGTGATCTCGGTGATCACGCCCAGCGTGCCCTCGCTGCCCACCATGAGGCGGGTCAGGTCGTAGCCGGCGCTGGACTTGCGGGCCCGGGTGCCGGTGCGCACGATCTCGCCGCTGGCGGTGACGATGGTCAGGCCCAGCACGTTCTCGCGCATGGTGCCGTAGCGCACCGCGTTGGTGCCCGAGGCGCGGGTGGCGCACATGCCGCCGATGCTGGCATCCGCCCCCGGGTCGATGGGGAAGAAGAGGCCGCTGTGGCGGATCTCGTTGTTGAGCTGCATGCGGGTCACGCCGGCCTGCACCGTCACCGTCAGGTCTTCGGCATTGAGGCGCAGCACCTGGTTCATGCGCGACAGATCGATCGAGAGGCCGCCCTCGATGGCCAGCAGATGGCCTTCCAGCGAGGAGCCCACGCCGAAGGGGATGACCGGCACGTGATGCTGATGCGCCTGGGCCACGGCAAAGGCCACGTCCTCGTTGCTGGTGGCGAAGACCACCACGTCCGGCGGCGCCGGGTCATAGGCGGATTCGTCCCGGCCGTGCTGGGCGCAGACCGCCGCCGCCGTGGAGCAGCGCTCGCCAAAGTGCGCGCGCAGGGCCGCGATCATGGCCTCGGGCGGAGCGCGCCGCGCGCCGGCATGACGGGTCCAGTCCAGTCGCTCGGGGGCGTTCATGGGAGTCTCCTCGGTCGTGTTTCGCGGGTTGACCTGTCCACGATCAGGCAGACAGCGCCTCTGTGCTGATTCTAGAAAGCGTGCCGCCAGGTCGGTGTCACCAGGGACGCTGGCGCGGGCGATGGCATCATCGGGCCATGTGTCCCTCAGACTGCCCCATCGCTCCGGTGCCTGATCCTGGGTCCGACGGCGTGACTGCCGAGTTCGTGCATCAGGCGCTGGCCACCTTGTATGCGCCACTCCTGGGTGATCTGCCTGCC
>JBJOKP010000205.1:0-5269 GCA_046046045.1 Pseudomonadota bacterium
GCGGCCAAGAACAGCTTCACCAAGAAGTGCGTGGCCGACGCCGGCGCTGCCAAGTGATGACACTGCGCTGATCCGCGACGGATCAGCCTGTCAGCCCGTCGCCACGGGCAACCCCTGCCACCGGCCCTTCCATGGGGCCGGTGCTGCTTATGATGGACCGATGGACAACAGCTATCTCTGGGTCAAGACCCTGCACATCGTCTTCATCGCCAGCTGGTTTGCCGGCCTGTTCTACCAGCCGCGCATCTTCGTCAACCTGGCCATGGTGGCACCCGACAGCCATGCCGAGCGCGAGCGCCTGCTGCTCATGGCGCGCAAGCTGCAGCGCTTCGCCACCCTGATCATGATCCTGGCGCTGGTCACCGGCCTGTGGCTCTGGCTGGGCGTGGGCATAGGCCGCAGCGGCCCGGGCAATGGCTGGATGCATGCCAAGCTCGCCCTGGTGATCGGTGCCATCGGCTTCCACCATGTCAACCTCGCCCTGCTGAAGAAGTTCGAGGCCTCGGCCAACCGCCGCAGCCACCGCTGGTTCCGCTGGTACAACGAGATCTCGGTGCTGCTCTTCACCGCCATCGTGGCCCTGGTGGTCTTCAAGCCCTTCTGACGCCGCGGCCAAACCCCCTGTCCTGAAGGCAGCCTCCATGGCAGCGCCGCGCAGCTCGGGCTCCTCGGCCTGGCCGCTGGCCCTGGTCTGGCTGGGCCTCATCATCTGGGCCTCGCTCCATCCCTTCAGCGACTGGCGCTGGCCGCCGCACCCGGACTGGACGGCCCAGCTCGGCAGGCTCTGGTTGCCAACCACGCCCTCCTCGCGCTTTGACCTGATCGCCAACTTTGGCGGCTACCTGCCCCTGGGCCTGCTGCTCACCCTGGGCGGGCTGCGCGATGGCGAAAGCCGCCGCCTGGCCTTCTGGCGCGGCGTGCTGCTGGCCAGCCTGCTGTCCTACGGCCTGGAGCTGAGCCAGACGCTGCTACCCATGCGGGCGCCCTCTCGCATCGACTGGGCCACCAACAGCGCCGGAGCCACCAGCGGTGCCCTGCTGGCCCTGGCCCTGGCCGACCTGGGCTGGCTGTCGCGCTGGCAGCGCTGGCGCGACGCCTGGTTCGTGCCCCACGGCACCCTGGGCCTGGCCCTGATGCTGTCCTGGCCGGTGGCCCTGCTGTTTCCGCCGCCCCTGCCCTTCGGCCTGGGCCAGGGCTTCAGCCTGCTGGCCGATGGCCTCAACGACTTCCTGGCCCAGAGCGCCTGGGCCGACCTGGCCGACTGGCTGCCCACGCCCGACGAGCATCAGCGCCTGAGCCCGGCCAGCGAGCTGATCATCATGGTGCTGGGCGGCCTGGCGCCCTGCCTGGTGGGCTACGAGATGCTGCGCAGCTTCGGCCAGCGCATGGTGCTGCTGGTGCTGGCCCTGGCGGCCGGCTGGACGGCCACCACCCTCTCCACGGCGCTGAACTTCGGCCCCGAACATGCGCTGGCCTGGATCACCCCGCCCACCCGGCCGGCCCTCATGCTGACCGCGGCCTTGGGCGCCCTGCTGGCCCTGCTGCCCCACCGCCACCTGGCCGCCGTGGGGCTGATGGCCCTCACCTGCCAGATCGTGCTGGTGCACCAGGCCAGCACCGATCCCTACTTCGCCCTCAGCCTGCAGGGCTGGGAGCAGGGCCGCTTCATCCGCTTCCACGGCCTGGCCCAGTGGCTGGGCTGGCTCTGGCCCTATGCGGCCCTGGCCTTCCTGCTGATGCGGGTGACGCGGCGCGGCTGAGCCGCCGGACTGGCCATCGCGGCGCGACTGCCCCGCCTGTCCGGCCGGCCCTGTCCAGCCAGGGCCCCCTCCTACAATCCCGCCCATGAGCAGTTATTACGAGCGCCACATCTTCTTCTGCCTGAACAAGCGGGACAACGGGGAAGCCTGTTGCGCCGACCACGACGCCCAGGCCGGTTTCGACCACTGCAAGGCCCGCGTCAAGGCGGCCGGCCTGGCCGGGCCGGGCAAGGTGAGGGTCAACAAGGCCGGCTGCCTGGACCGCTGCGCCGGCGGCCCGGTGGCCGTGGTCTACCCCGAGGCGGTCTGGTACACCTTCGTCGACAAGAGCGACATCGACGAGATCGTCGAGCGCCATCTGGGCCAGGGTGAAGTGGTCGAGCGCCTGCGCCTGCCGCCCGACGTCGGCCGCTGAGCCTGCCGCGGCATGAACGCCCAGACCCATCATTTCGAGCTGGCCGGCGCGGCCGGCGCCATCGCCTGCGCCCTCGACCGTCCGGCCCAGGACGGCGGCGGCATCGCCGTGCTGGCCCATCCCCACCCGCTCTTCGGCGGCACGATGGACAACAAGGTGGTGCAGACCATGGTGCGGGCCTTCCTGGCCCTGGGCCTGCAGGTGCTGCGCTTCAACTTCCGTGGCGTCGGCGGCTCGGCCGGCAGCCATGACGAAGGCCGCGGCGAGACCGACGACTACCTCGAGGTCGCCCGCCATGCCCGCAGCCTGGTGGCGGCCGACGCCCCCCTGGTGCTGGGCGGCTTCTCCTTCGGCGCCTATGTCACCACCCTGGCGGCGGCCCGTCTGGCCGAGGCCGGCACGCCCGCCCGGCGCCTGCTGCTGGTCGGGCCCTCGACCCAGCGCGCCACGCCAGCGCCGGTGCCGGCCGACACCGTCATCATCCACGGCGAGGCCGACGAGGTCGTGCCCCTCTCGGCCGTGCTCGACTGGGCCCGCCCCCAGCATCTGCCCGTCACCGTCATGCCCGGTGTCGGCCACTTCTTCCATGGTCAGCTGACCCCGCTGCGCGAACTCATCGTGCGCCAGTGGCGCTGAGCCCGCGGCCCTGCCGCGCCAGCCTCGCGCCTTTCCTGCGCCGTCTTCGCACCCCCCGCCCGACAGCGACCGACAGCGACCGCCTTCACGTGTCCCCGCGGACCGTCTCCATCATGAGCTTCAACCTCCTCCCCTCACTCCGCGCCGGCCTGCGCTCCTTCGTCCTGGGCCTGGCCCTGCTGGCCGGCGGCAGCGGTGCCGCCCTGGCCCAGGTCCAGCCGCCCGAGGTCGCGGCACGCGCGTGGCTGCTGCTGGACGTCACCGCCGGCCAGGTGCTCGCCGCCCGCGAGCCCGACCAGGCGGTCGAGCCGGCCTCGCTCACCAAGCTGATGACGGCCTACCTGGTCTTCCAGGCGCTCAAGGACAAGAAGCTGGCGCTCGACCAGGAACTCACCATCTCCGAACGGGCCTGGCGCACCGGCATGACCGACGCCTCGCGCATGTTCATCCAGGTGGGCACCCAGGTGAAGGTCGAGGACCTCATCAAGGGCATGATCGTCATCAGCGGAAACGATGCCACCGTGGCCCTGGCAGAGGCGGTGGGCGGCTCGCTGGAAGGTTTCGTCGAGCTGATGAACCGCCAGGCCCAGGCCTTCGGCCTCAAGGCCACCAGCTTCAAGAACCCCGAGGGCCTGCCCGCCCCGGGCCATGTCAGCACGGCGCGCGACCTCTCCATCATCGCCAGCCGCCTGCTGGGCGACTTCCCGGACCGCATGGGCTACTACGCCATGAAGGAGTTCGCCTACAACATCAAGAAACCGCAGCAGAACCGCAACCTGCTGCTCTGGCGCGACCCCACGGTGGACGGCCTCAAGACCGGCTATACCGACGCCGCCGGCTACTGCCTCATCGCCACCGCCAAGCGCGAGCTGCCTGGCGCACCGGCCGGCAGCAACCGCCGCCTGCTGGCCGTGGTGCTGGGTGCCGCCAGCAAGGATGCCCGCGCCGCCGAGGCCCACAAGCTGCTCAACTGGGGCTATGCCTCGACCGACGCGGTGCGCCTCTTCGAGGCCAACCAGACCATCCTCACCGCCCCGGTGTGGAAGGGGGTGAAGCCGCAGGCCACGGTGGGCTCGCGCACGCCGGTGGTGGTGGTCGTGGCCCGCGGCGACGGCGCCAAGCTGCAGACCGCCGTCACCCGCACCGACCCGCTGCTGGCGCCGCTCAAGGCCGGTCAGCCTGTGGGCACGCTCAAGGTCAGCCATGGCGGCAAGGTCATCGCAGAAGTGCCCGTGGTGGCGCTCGAAGACCTGCCCGCGGCCGGCTTCTTCGGCCGCCTGTGGGACAGCCTGCGCCTGTGGCTGAAGTGAGCCGCTGACCCGCAGACACGCACGACCGACCCCGACAGAGCGAGGCCCGCATGGACATCCCGCCCGAGCAATCCCTCATCACCTACCCCTCGGCCTTTCCCATCAAGGTGATGGGCCGCCAGGCCGAGGGCTTCGTCGAGGCCATCGCCAGGGTGGCCCAGCACTTCGACCCGGGCTTCGACCCCGCCACCATCGAGCAGCGCCCGAGCAAGGGTGGCAACTACCTGGGCCTGACCATCACGGTCACGGCCACCAGCCGCGAGCAGCTCGACGAGCTCTACCGCACCCTCAGCAGCCACCCCATGGTGAAGGTGGTGCTCTGAAACGAAGGTGGAACTGTTCCCACCGCGGGCTCAGATGTTCATCACCCAGGCGATGATGTTCTTGGCCACGAAACCCAGGATGCCGAAAGCCAGCACCACGAAGAGCACGAAGGTGCCGAAACGCCCGGCCTTAGATTCCCGCGCCAGCTGCAGGATGATGAAGAGCATGTAGAGGATGAACGCGGTCACCCCCACGGTGAGCCCGAACTGGGCCAGTTGCTCCTCGGTATATCCAAACATCGTTCTAGGGCTTCCTGCGCAGGGTGACGACCAGGGGGCGTCAGAACTGCGCTTCGGGCAGGGCCGAGGCATCGACCACGGCGCGATAGGCATACCAGCTGGCATGGCCCAGCATGGGGATGACGAAGACCAGGCCGATGACCGCCGCACCCAGCCCCAGCAGGCAGAAGCCCATCACCAGGCCAGCCCACACCGCCATGGGCACGGGGTTGTCGATGACCACGCGCCAGCTGGTGATCACGGCGTCCATCACCCCTACCTGGCGGTCGACCAGCAGGGGAAGGGCCACCACGGTGGAGGCGAACACCGGCGCGGCCAGCAGCCCGCCCAGGCCCAGCCAGATCTCGAACAGCCAGCTGTGCGTGTTGGCCACCACCACACGCAGGAAGTCGGCCGGCATGGCCACAGGCGCGGGCGCGAAGAGGGTGATCAGGGCTGCCGAAGTGACCACCCAGCCGGTGCCGGCCAGGGCCAGCAGCAGGCCGAAGAGCATCAAGCGGCGATCGAAGGAGCGCCAGACCCGCCACACCGTGGCCAGGCTGACCGGCTCGCCACGCTCCACCGCCCGGCTCATGGCGTAGAGCC